>CALWHO010000072.1 GCA_944380405.1 uncultured Lachnospiraceae bacterium | reverse complement strand
TATATTTATGAGGAGGCTTAGGTTAAAAACAGGGCTTCAGTATTTTATGCTTTCATTGGCAGCAGGAAAGCTTATAGGGGCATTGGCATATTTTTTACTTCCAGAGTTTTAAATAGAAAAGAGGTTTTTTTAATTGGATACATCTAAAAAAGCAAAAGAGGAGTACAGCAAAATAGTTGATGAATTAACACCAAAAAGTAAAATTTTAAAAGATGTTTTTCGTTCATTTGTAAGTGGCGGACTTATTTGCGTATTTGGTCAGTTTCTTAAGGAATTTTTCTTAAATGGCGGATTTGAAAAGGAAGAGGCAGCACTTTTGGTAAACATGGTTTTTATAGGCATAGCAGCTTTGCTTACAGGTATTGGGTTATACAGTAAGCTTGGTAAGTTTTGTGGTGGCGGAACAATAGTGCCTATAACAGGTTTTGCAAACTCAATGGTTTCTTCTTCAATAGAGGCAAAGGCAGAAGGCTGGATACTGGGCATAGGTGCTGCCATGTTTTCAATAGCCGGGCCTGTAATTGTTTATGGAATTACATCTTCAATGGTTGTAGGGTTTATATATTATTTTGTTAAGTGAGGTGATAGATTTGAGCTGTAAAAAAATAGGTCAGACTTTATTTTTTGAAAAAGAAATAAACATAACATCTACATCATCATTTGCAGGAAAGAAAGAAGGAGAAGGACCATTAAGCAAATATTTTGATTTTGTATCTGATGATGACATGTTTGGCGAAAGTACATGGGAAAAAGCTGAAAGCAAGTTTGTTAAACTTGCATTTGAAAAGGCTGTTGAAAAAGACGGTTCAAAACTAAGTGATTTGGATTATATTGTGTGTGGTGATTTATTAAATCAGTGCAGTGGTACTGTGTTTGGCACAAGAGATATGAATGTGCCATATTTTGGTGTGTATGGTGCATGCTCAACATTTGGCGAGTCAATAACTTTAGGCAGTATACTAATAGAGTGCGGCTGTGGCAAAAAAATTCTTGCAGGCACAAGCAGCCATTTCTGTTCTGCCGAAAAACAGTTCAGATTTCCTCTGGCTTTGGGAAATCAAAGACCACTTTCTTCAACATGGACAGTTACAGGAAGCGGAGCCGTAATACTTACGGAAAATGGCAAGGGGCCTAAAATTGAATGTATTACAACAGGCAAAATAATAGACATGGGCATTACAGATGCCTCAAATATGGGAGCTGCCATGGCAGGTGCTGCTGTTGATACAATAGTTTCTCATTTTAAAGATACAGGCAGAGATTTACAGTATTATGATGTTGTGGCTACAGGAGATTTAGGGTATGTAGGCAGGGATATACTTATTAAATA
This sequence comes from uncultured Lachnospiraceae bacterium, assembly GCA_944380405.1. GTDB lineage: Bacteria > Bacillota > Clostridia > Lachnospirales > Anaerotignaceae > HGM11808. Next base: position 1,304 of record CALWHO010000072.1, on the reverse strand, counting down.
TCTGGAAGAAAGCGGATATAAATGCGGAGAAAATTTAACTGACTGTGGTATAGAGATATTCGACAGAGAAAAACAGGATACCCATAGTGGCGGCAGTGGCTGTGCATGCAGTGCCATTACCTACTGCGGATATTTCCACAAAAAGCTTTTAGATGGTGATATAAAAAGGCTTCTAATTGTGCCTACAGGTGCCATGATGAGCAGTACCAGTGGAAAACAAGGCGAGTCTATACCGTCTATTGCATACGCCATATCAATTGAAAGGCAGTGATTAATTTAATATGGAATATTTAAAGGTTTTTGTTACTGGCGGCATAATATGTGCCATAGCTGAGCTTCTTATTGACAAAACAAAGCTTACATCAGGCAGGATACTTGTTTTTTATGTAGTAACGGGGTGCATACTTGGCGGTCTTGGAATATATGAATATATAGAAAATTTTGGAGGAGCAGGGGCTACAGTGCCTCTTACAGGTTTTGGGTATAATCTTGCAAAGGGCGTTATGAAAGAAGTTGATGAAGCCGGCTTTTTGGGAATATTTACAGGTGGCTTTAAATCGGCAGCCGGTGGCATAGGAATAGCAATACTTTTTTCATTAATAGCCTGTGTGTTTTTTAAACCTAAAAGCAAAGGCTGATATAAAAAATTTTAATAAAAAACATTGTAACTATTTAAAATGGTGTGATATAATATTATTGCAAAAAAAACTTACCAGGTGAGGTTATAATGTTAAAAGCTATTGGTTCAAAAGTTAATTTAATGTGCAACGAAACTTATCTTGCAGTTGAGTTTATGGACTGTATCAAAGATGTATATGACAATGAAAAAGTAAAAAAGCTTGATAACTGGGAACAGCATAATCACACATCAAGACTTCAGCACAGTATTAATGTGGCTTATTACAGCTATATTATTTGTAAAAAAATGGGTTGGGACTACCGCTCAGCAGCAAGAGCAGGAATGCTTCATGATTTATTTTTTTATGACTGGAGAAAGCCAAGCTCTTTAAGAACATGTAATCATGCTGCATGGCATCCTCTTGTGGCTCTTGATAACGCAAAAAAAATTACAGAGCTTAACGAAATTGAAGAGGACGCTATAAAAAAACACATGTGGCCATGCACTGTTGTACCACCAAAGTACAAAGAAAGCTATGCCGTTACATTGGCAGATAAATTATGCGCAGTTATAGAGTTTTTTGACGGCATTGTATTTGTCAGAAAATTACTTGGTTCAAGGGTTGAAAGCAGCATATAATTTATAATATTTTTATTAAAGGAAGATGACAAAAAATGGAACAGAA
>CALWHO010000071.1 GCA_944380405.1 uncultured Lachnospiraceae bacterium | reverse complement strand
TATGTATTAATTGCAGGTATGATAGATATATTCTTTTTTACTGATGGCATAATTCCACCTCCTTGATACGAACTATATTTTTATAACCATTTTTGAAATGAAATTCCAGAAAGCCTTCTTTCTGCACAACAATTTTACTAATTGCTTCTTTCAAAAGTTTGGGATTAAACTCTTTTTGAACTGGTATTGAATATAGCTTTTCAATAAACATAGTATTTTGAATTTTATTTTCATTACAGACTGATGATTTATATTGTTCTGATGCTCTTTTAAATGCCAGTTCCTTCAGCTTAGACGCATCAATATCATCATGAGACAGCATATCTTGTATTTGAATAGTAAGCCTTTTTTCAAAGTAGCTTTCTGAATCTTGTTTTTTCTCCACTTGTCTAATAACCTTTTGAGGTTTTTGTATAGCCTGATTTATAGTCACTATAAATGCTTTTTCTAACAATTCTTCAGTTAGAAATATATTGCTGCACTGCACACGGTTTTTATAAATATAATGGCTACATTTCCATAATGGAATTTTACCCTTCTCTAAATACTTCTTGTAATGCTGACCACATTGTCCGCATATCAGCAAATCATTCCATATGGTTTTATTACTAATGCTGTTTGGTTGTTCTATTCTTCCAAGGGAAGCCGCCTTGTTTTTTCGCATTTCCTGTACCTGTTCAAATATTTCTTTATCTATGATTTGAGGATAAAACTCATCACCCATATATTTTTTATTTTCTAATATCCTGCCTATGGTACCATGGTTCCATAATGGTTTTTGCTCATTGTTTAATATGCCTTTTTCAATGAGTTTTTTGGCAATCTGGTTTGTTGACATACCATTTATATATAATGAGAATATTTCACAAACCATATTTCCATAATCTTTATGTATTTGGCATTTTCCATTTGTAATGAAATAACCATAGGGTATATGTTTTTGCATTTTTAAATCTCCTTTTCCAATTCTTCAAGAACAAGACCATTTTTCAGCCTAAAGCATATCTTTTGGTCATATACAACTATGTTCTCTACAGCAAGCTGGAACAGCTCTTCATCAAATACTTCTATCCATTTTGGTCTTACACGAAATACTGATAAAAGGTATTCTGTCTGGGTAATTTCGTTTTTAAATGCCATTTCTTCTCTCAACGCTTTTTGCCTGCGATAAGCTTCTTCTATCTGGCAGTCTATTTTATTTCTCTTTTCAATAAATATGGCAGAGCCTATGCCGCCGTCCGAAAGGACTTTACGCAGCATTTGACTCTGCCTTTTTAATTCCTGTATTTTATTTTCTATATTTATTAATTCAGTTTCTATATGATTATCACCTGGAACAACTTTCAGCACAGATAACAGAGATACAAGAATTTTTTCGGCATTTGGAGCCAAGCGGTTCCATAAATTCACAAATGCATTATGAATGTATTCTTCACTAATTGCTTTTTGGCTGCATTTTGTAATATCGCTTATATGCTGGCTGCAGCACCACTGTATTTTTTCATATGGCTTACCAATATAAATCTTTTGTCTTCTGAATGTCTTTCCACACTGACCACACTGTATTTTTCCGCTAAATACATACCTATTTTTATATACCCTTTTATTTTTATTACATTGTTTTTGTCTTCTATATTCATAAAGAGTTCTTACAGCTGCTCCTTCTTCTCTACTTATAATAGATTCATGATTATCTTTTGCAAGATACATAGGAAGCTCCCCTTTATTGACTTTTTGAGTAAAAGGCACACACTCTGTTCTATATGTTTTTTGATATAGAATATCACCTTCATAAATAGGATTTTGAAGTATTTCTTTTATAACAGTATATTGCCATTTATGGGCTGTTCTTATAATCGGTACTTTTTCTTCCTGTAATTCTTTTGCTATGATATAAGACCCTTTTCCGCCAAGGTATTCATCAAATATTCTTCGCACTATATTTGCTTCTTCTGGTACAATGGTAAGCTCTCCAAATTCATTATATCTGTATCCATAAGCAGGACAGCTTATTTTGTAGGTTCCATCTAGAAATCTCTTTCGTACTGCCCATTTATTATTTGCAGAAATGTTTTCTGACTCACACTGTGCAATAGAACTTAATATAGTAAGCATCTGCTCGCTTTTTTGAGAAAATGTACTTATTTTTTCTTTCTCAAAGTATACCTCAACCCCAATGCTTTTCAGCATTCTTATGGTGCTTATACTGTCAACGGTATTCCTTGCAAAGCGAGTAACTGATTTAGTAAGTATCAAATCTATCTTTCCGTTTTGGCAGTCCTGTATCATTTGCTGAAACTGCTCTCTATGTTCTACTTTTGTACCGCTTCTGGCTTGGTCAGCATATATACCTGCCATAATCCAGTTATCCTTTTTACTTATGAATTTTGTATAGTATCGTATTTGTGCTTCATAGGAATTTTTCTGTTCTCCAGATGCTGTGCTGACACGGCAGTAGGCACACACCTTTTTTGAATCATGTGCAAGACAATTTGATTTCAATACAATTGGTTCTATTTTTGTAATCTTCTTGCCCATAATATTCCTCCTTTCAGCCAAAGACAATACCACAAATTTTGTTACACAGCTATGGTTTTATACGTATACTTCTGCAAGTTCAGGCGAAAATGTGGATCGGTTTAAAGCATCGATTTTTTCATACTCCTCTTGCTCTAAATATCCGTTTTTAAGCATCAAATCTAATAATTTTTTAGAAAGCTTATAATATACCTCTCTCTTTTCTCGTTGATTATCCATAAGTCATTCCTCCTGATATCTTATAAACTTTTATTAACTGTAACATCTGTTTACTGTTAATAAAAATCTATAAAATCAAGCCGTATTTTTATCATACGGCTTGATTTTTCTCTGATTTAATTTGCCGTATTTGACACTACTTCCCCAGCATTGGGCAGCAATATAAACTGTGCCTGGCTACACACATAGGCTTTTCACCTCCCCCGTCATGCGGGCTGCCGTCCTTGCGATGTCTGGGACTCGGCAGAAGTATCATTATAGTTCTATTTCGGTCATGGCATTTGATCCTGCCAAAAGATCATACCCATATAGCAAAATCGCTCGGATTATGTATTGCAACCAACGAACCTCTCTCAAGAATATATTTATTTCACGTTCTGTTGTAACGAATCGTCATGGCGCACTGCATGGTACTGCTTGTCCCTTTCGGGCGAAACAGAGTAACGTATTTATATTGCTGGGTATTCGGTTTTCAAAGAACACAGAGGCAA
>CALWHO010000070.1 GCA_944380405.1 uncultured Lachnospiraceae bacterium | reverse complement strand
GGAGTTCAGACGTGTGCTCTTCCGATCTATACAAAGCAGCAGAAGAAAGATATATATCCCAGATTTCAGAACTGGAAGAAACAATAACATCACTACAAAATAAAAACGACTATCTTTTAAAAGAAATGGAAGAGCTTAAAAACGCCCTTAAAACTGCACAGAAAGAAGCATCTCATGCAGTAAAAGAAAAGGAAGTTTTGAAAAAAGCAAAAAAGCTTCTTGAAGAAGAAATTTATGCACTTAATAACCCATCTACAGAAAAAAATGAATGTACAGAATAAATAAAAAAGGCACTCACACAATAAAAACAAATGTGACTGCCTTTTTTTAATATTAATATTCAACTGGCAATAAGTCCTTTTTATCCCAAATTTTCTGTGATGCCCAGTTTTCCAGGTATTCCAGTATTTCATAACACCTTTCTTCGTCTGTGCCTATTTTGCAGCAGTCGAAAGACCCATATTTTTCATTAAAGTCCATTAAAAGCTCAAGGCGTATTTTCTGCATATCCTCTTCATCAAAAAAAAGGCTTAAAGCACCTATGGTGCCTATTAATGCCGAGCAGAAAACGCCTACTCCAAAGCCGCTATTTATGGCACCAAATACGTCTAATGTTTCTTTTGCAACTTCTTTATGCTGTTTTTCGCAAATGCCTTTAAATATGCTTTTTCCGCAGTTCATGCCGTTTTTATGAAGTTTTACAGCTATAGATTCCATACTAAAAAACACCCTCCTTAAAACATAATATGCTTAAAGAGGGTGCATGGACACAAATGTGATATTAAATTATTCCTCTCCAGGAAGAGGCGCTGTTGTAACCCTTATAGCTGTAGGAGTTATTTTCTTTTCTTTCCAATAATCCTCCCTGCTTCTTATCCAAAGATATGCAAGACCTGTAAATATAATACCTGTAAAGAAGCTTACTACATCGGCATTTATAAAACTAAGCACAGGTGCTATTACAAAGTTGCCTAAAAGCACCCCTGCCAAAAGCGCTATAAGAGGTATACCATACATTACACCTACGGCATAAAGAAATCCGTCTGCCTCAAGCTCTACCTCTACCCAGTCATCTTTTGTAGCACCACATGCGTTTCTTGCTTCAAGTATCATATCTTTTTCAGAAAGACCTGCAACACAGGCTCTGCACTTTGCACAGGCTTCTTTTCTTGTCATTTTAATAACTACTTTATCGCCTTTTTCTTCTATTACTAAACCTTTTTCTGCCATATGTTTACACCCCCGCCAAATCTCTAATCACCTTTGAAGCTATCAAAAGCCCTGCCGAAGGCGGAACAAATGAAATGCTTGCAGGTGTTTTTCGTCTTTTGTCATTTTCCTGCTGCTGCTGATTTTCGTCTAAAACAGGTTTTAAAGGTTCTTCTTTTGAATAAACAACATTAAGTTTTTTAATGCCCCTTGATTTAAGCTCTTTACGCATAACCTTTGCCAAAGGACATACTGATGTTTTATAAATATCCGCTATTTCAAGACGTGATGGGTCAAGTTTATTTCCTGTACCCATTGAAGAAATAACAGGTATATTTTTTTCGTTACACTGCATTATAATTTCTATTTTACCGCTTACAGTATCAATAGCATCAACAACGTAATCTATGTCTTCCTTAATTATATCATTATTGCCAGGCAAAAAAAAGGTATTATGTACCTCTACAACAGCCTCTGGATTTATGGCATATATTCTTTCTGCCATTACATCAGTTTTAAACCTGCCAACAGTATCTGTAAGGGCTATTATCTGGCGGTTTATGTTACTTATGGACACAATATCGTTATCTATAAGCACTATTTTTCCAACGCCTGCCCTTGCTATTGCCTCTGCTGCATAACCGCCTACACCGCCTACGCCAAATATTGCAACCTTTGCATTTTTAAGGCGGTTAAAGGGTTCTTTGCCTATAAGCATTTTAGTTCTTGTAAATCTCTCTTCCATAATTTTAATCACCTAAGGATATTATATATATTTAACCCTTTAAGTCAAAGGTTTTAATTTATTGCGTCTTTTTTTCTCGTAAAACCTGTCGAAATTAATTTTAATTACTGCCATTAACGGCACTGCAACTATCATACCTGAAAAGCCCCAAAGAGAGCCAAATATAAAAAGTGACACCACAACAAATACAGGGTGAAGCTTTACGCTTTGACCTACTATTTTTGGTGAAATAATAAAGCCGTCTATTTGCTGAATGGTAATTACAACAATAGCTGCATATATTGCCCTTGAAGGCGTTCCACTTACAAGCGCCACAAATACAGACAGTATAAAAGCTGCCACAGCACCTATATATGGGATAATATTAAAAAGCCCAGATATAACACCTATTACAAATGCGTATTTTATACCTGCTGCCCAAAATGACACCGAAAAAAGAGCTGCCATAACAAGGGCGTCTGTTATCTGACCTGAAACGTATCCCGAAAACACAAAATTAAGGTCTGAAAAAAAAGTCATTAATTTTGAGGCGTATTTTTCAGGGAAAAACACATAAACCATGTCATTAAGGCGGTATAACATTCTTTCTTTTTCGCTTAAAAAGTAAAAAGATAATGCTATGCCTATACCTATTTTAATAACCTCTCCGCCTATGGAAGAAATAGAACCAGCAGCAGAAAGGGCAGTTTTTTTCATAAGTGCAGCACCATAATCCATAACACTATTAAGTACGCCATTTAGGAGTGATAATACTCCCATTTGGCTTAAATTTTGCTGCAAAGAATTTATATACCCTGAAAAATCATTTATAAGTTTATTTATCTCTTCGCTTATGCCTGTTATGTCGGCAGCACCAAGGCTTTTATACACGGCAGTAATAAGAGCCGTTATAAGTATAATTACTGTTATAAAAGCAGCCAAAGTGCCTCTTATTCTTTTTTTAAACTGGTATTTTGTGCTGCTGCCTATTCTTTCTTCGTAAAACTCAACAACAGGGTCAAGTATAAAGGCTATTACTATGCCCCAAATTACAGGTGATATAATATTTAGAAAAATAGAAATCACCCTGAAAATGTGCATATAAATACTGCCCATATTAACCATTATAATTACCGCTGCCGAAAGCACAATTGCAGATGCAACAGCGTAGCAGGATATTTTAAAATAATGGTTATTATGAGGCAGTTTCATTTAAAAAATCTCTCCTTATTTTAAGTTTTTAAGGACAGCAATTACAAAAGAATATGTTCTTTCAACGCTTGAAATGCTTACTCTCTCGTCTGGTGTATGAACATCTGCCATTTCAGGGCCTATTGAAACCATGTCCATATCGCTCATTCTGCCACTGAAAAGACCGCACTCAAGACCTGCATGAATAGCGTCTATATGTGGCTTTTGCCAGAACATTTTTTCATAAGTCTGGGCAAGTACATCTCTAAGGTGTGATTTTTCTTTATATTCCCATGCAGGATACTCGCCCTTTGATGTATATTCTGCTCCTACAAGAGAAGCTATTATTTTTATTTTGTCACAAATAAGATGCTTTCTTGTTTCAACAGAGCTTCTTACGGCAGATGTAAACTTAATTGAATTTTCTTCTGTTCTTACAACGCCTATGTTGCTGCTGCTTTCAACAAGACCTTTTATTGATGTACTCATGCTTTCTACGCCATAAGGTATAAGCATAAGCACATTTACGGCATTTTTAAAACTTTCAGCGCTAAATACATATTTTGCTTTTTCTGCTGTTTTTTCAATATCTATATTTATACTGTTTTCAATATTTTTATATTCATTTTCAAATACAGATTTTGTATTTAAAATTATTTCTTTTAATTTTTCGCTGTCTTTAGTGCCTATAACAGCCCATGACTCCCTTGTAATAGCGTTATCCATAGAGCCGCCATTTATTTCCTCACAGATACAGTCTGTATTTTCAATTATATTATTAAGGAGTCTACCCATAAGCTTATTGGCATTGGCTCTTTGAAGGTGAATATCAGAGCCTGAGTGACCGCCCTTAAGACCTGAAATTGTTAATTTATAATAGTCATAGTCCATAGGTGCTTCTACCTTTGAAAGAGGCATATTTATTGTTGCTCTAAGACCACCGGCACAGCAGGTAAGTATATGACCCTCTTCCTCTGAGTCAAGGTTAATAAGCATTCTGCCTGAAAGGCGGCTCATATCGAAGTTTCTTGCGCCGTTCATGCCGCTTTCTTCGTCAGTTGTTAAAAGCACCTCAAGAGGGGCATGTGAAATATCAGAGCTATCAAGTATAGCAAGACCCATAGCAGCAGCTATGCCATTATCTGCACCAAGTGTTGTACCGTCAGCAGTTACAAAGTCGCCTTTTACAAGCATTTTAATAGGGTCTTTTGTAAAGTCGTGGTTACTTGTTGATATTTTTTCGCAAACCATATCCATATGACCCTGAAGTATAACGGCAGGACTATTTTCATATCCTGCTGTAGCAGGCTTTTTAATAAGCACATTAAAATACTGGTCCTGATATACTTCAAGATTACGCTCTTTTGCAAAATTAACAAAATAATCACTTACAGCCTTTTCGTTGCCGCTGCCTCTTGGTATTTCGTTTATTTCAGTAAAAAATTTCCAAACCTTTCTTGGGTTTAAAAGCTTAATATCATCGTTCATTTGAAAGATACTCCTTTCAAAGGGCAGTTTTTTTATTTAAAACCTGTCCCATATAATATATCCTTTAGAGAAAAAAATTATTCCTAAGCCTTTGGACAAAATGAGATTTTGTCCAGCTTACTTTATGTATAAAGAGAGGGTTCCAGCAGCAATAAATTGCCTCGAAACCCTCTCTTTTCCTCGTGTGAAATAAATTCCGTCGGAATTTTGCTTACGCAAAACAGCTATGCTACCCTTGTTCGTCGGGTGCTTTTCTGCGGTTTCCAATTGGGAAACTTAGTACCGCCAAGACAGGCGGACAGCCACATGTGGCTGGAGTTTGCTTTAGCAAACTTACTGACAAATTGTTTCCCAACCCCTTCAGCATTATATAAGTAAAATTTACTATTAGTTTTTAAAGCTGTGGATAGGTGCTGGAACACGTCCGCCTCTTCTTATAAAATCTGCACAGCTGTAGTTATTTACAGGCATAATAGGTGCATAGCCTAAAAGACCGCCAAACTCAACTGTTTCGCCTACGCCTTTACCAATTACAGGTATAAGACGAACGGCTGTTGTTTTGTTATTAACCATACCGATAGCTGCTTCGTCTGCAATAATACCAGAAATAGTTTCTGCACTTGTATCGCCAGGAATTGCAATCATGTCAAGACCAACAGAGCATACACAAGTCATAGCTTCAAGTTTTTCAAGTGTTAAAGCACCCATAGAAGCTGCCTCAATCATACCGTTATCTTCGCTTACAGGTATGAAAGCACCACTTAAACCGCCAACATATGAGCTTGCCATTACGCCGCCTTTTTTAACGTTATCGTTAAGAAGCGCAAGAGCTGCTGTTGTACCAGGAGCACCTGCCTGTTCAAGACCCATTTCCTGGAAAATTTCTGCAATACTGTCGCCAATAGCAGGTGTTGGAGCAAGTGAAAGGTCAATAATACCAAAAGGCACACCAAGACGCTTTGAAGCCTCCTGTGCTACAAGCTGACCAACTCTTGTAATTTTAAATGCTGTTTTCTTAATAGTTTCGCAAAGTGTTTCAAAGTCTGCGCCACGCACTTCCTCAAGGGCTTTTTTAACAACGCCAGGGCCGCTTACGCCTACGTTAATAACGCAGTCCTTTTCGCCAACACCATGGAAAGCACCTGCCATAAATGGGTTATCCTCTACGGCATTACAGAACACAACAAGCTTTGCACAGCCCATGCAGTTGTTGTCTTTTGACATTTCAGCAGTTTCTTTTATAATTTCGCCCATTTTTTTAACGGCATCCATATCAAGACCGTTTCTTGATGTACCGATGTTTACAGAAGAACATACAACATCTGTAACAGCAAGAGCTTCAGGTATTGAATTAATAAGTGTCATATCGCTTTTTGTACAGCCTTTATGCACAAGAGCAGAAAAACCGCCTATAAAGTTTACGCCAACTTCTTTAGCTGCTCTGTCAAGTGTTTTAGCTACAGAAACGTAGCTATCTGTGTTACATCCTGCTGCTGCAATAGCAATAGGTGTTACAGATATTCTTTTATTTACAATAGGAATACCAAGCTCTCTTTCAAGCTCTTCTCCTACTTTAACAAGATCTCTTGCCTTTGTTGTTATTTTGTTATAAACCTTTTCGTTAAACTTATCAATGTCAGCATCTGCACAGTCAAGAAGGCTGATACCCATTGTAATTGTACGCACGTCAAGGTTTTCATCGCTAATCATTCTGTTTGTTTCCAGAATCTCTCTTTTAGAAATCATACTTTGTTGTCCTCCTTAGGCAAAAATTAAATACGGTGCATGCTGTCAAATATAGACTCGTGCTGGATTTTGATAACAACACCTATGCTTTCCCCAAGTTTTTCAAGACCATCATATATTTCGTCAAACTTCTTTGTGCTTTTTTCAAGGTCAACAATCATCATCATGTTAAAGTAACCGTTAACGATTGTCTGTGAAATATCAAGGATGTTTATTTCTGCTTCAGAAAGGTAGTTGCACACTTTGGCAATAATGCCCACTTTGTCTTTACCAATAACAGTTATAATACCGTTGTTCATTTTTAATTTCCTCCCAAGCCCTAAAAATTAGTTTTAAAATTTGTTATTTGTAAATTTTAACACACAAACACATTTAATTTCAACGGTACGGACACAATTAAGGCTTTTTCAACAAAATAAATAATATATCATGAAAAAATACATCTATAAGAGTTTATTTAACCATAAATAGTATATTTAAAAGCCAATCATCAGACAATTTGTATACAATTATTACAAAACAGCTTTTGCACAAGATACATTTGTATTCCACACAAATACAGACATAAGTTTTCCTATAAACTTATGTCTGTATTTAACCCTATTAATTATTTATATTAATTCATCTGCTATGTTAATAATATTTAAACTTCTTTTTTTTGCATATTTAACAGTGTATGCTGTACCACCTTTGTATTTTGTTAAATAGCATATACAGTGGTCACTGCTATCAACCATATATCTATTTCTTTTGTGCATACAGCCTCTATAATAATGGTCTGAAAAAACAATTACTTTATCGGCATGGGAAATAATATAATCATATTCTTGCTTTTGTATTTCAGAAAAATATTTACTTTGCTCACTATATGGCACAGCAACTATTAAATTAACATTATCATACTTTTCCTTAAACTTCAAAACAGCTTTTTCAGCCAAAATATCAAAACCAACAGCACCACCGCAATAAAAACTGTTTATACCATTTAATATCATATTTTCTATTTTATTATTTAAAATTATTTTTAATATAGGCAGCAAATCTGTTGGTATGTCACGATGTCCAGTAAAACAACATGACTTTTTTTTGAGAGCTACATTATAATTACTCAAATTCATATCACCCCTCAAATAATTTTGGTTTGAAACCTCAACACATGTAATGGTATTGCTACCATAAATTATAATTGCATTGAAGTGTTTATGTCAATATTAGTATTAAATAAACTAAATTTATTAAAACATTTAATTAAGACATTAAACTAACAACCATATATGGAGTGGTAATAATGCGAGAAAAGAAAGAAATTAATATCCAGATTGGAAATGAAATAAAATCAGCCCGTGAAAGAGCGGGTCTGACACAACAGGAATTTGCTGAAATGGTCAGCCTTGGAACAAAAAATGTGTCTGATATAGAAAGAGGTGTATGCGGCATTACTATATCAACACTTAAAAGGATTTGTGAAAAGCTGTCAGTTTCCAGCGATGAAATAATATTTGGAAGCAAATATAAAAATGATGTCACAGCTATTACCGAAAGATTGGAAAGACTCTCACCGCAGCAGTTTAAGGCTATAGAAACATTTTTGAATCAAGTTTTGGCAATGTATTCAAATTTAGATAATAATAAGTAAAGGAACTCATTAGCTCCTTTACTTATTTTTTTATTGTTTATATATTTTTTAATTCAAAAAGATACATTATTCATACTTTTTTCACATACTGTTGATATAATTTTAATAATAATAAAGGAATTTTTCCATAGGAGGGTTTTATAATGGACTGTCAGTATGTAAAAGAATTTTCAGATAATATAATAAATGAAGTATCAAAAATAATGATAGGCAAAGAAGAACAGACAAAACTTATACTTATGGCAATGTTTTCATATGGCCATGTGCTTTTGGAAGATATGCCGGGAAGCGGCAAAACAACACTTGTAAAATGTATATCAAGAGCCCTTGATATGGATTTCAAAAGAATACAGTTTACTCCTGACCTTTTGCCTTCTGACATTACAGGCATGAATATATTTAATAAAGAAACAAACTCATTTAAGTTTGTAGATGGTCCAGTAAACACAAATATACTTCTTGCTGACGAAATAAACAGAGCCATACCGCGAACACAAAGCGCTCTTCTTGAAGCCATGGAAGAAAGACAGATTACAATAGACGGAGAAAGCCGACCTCTTCCAGAGCCTTTTACAGTTTTGGCAACACAAAACCCTGTTGACAGTGAAAATACATTTGCCCTGCCAGCTGCCCAAATGGACAGATTTTTTATAAAACTTTCCCTTGGGTATCCAGACCCAATTCAGGAAGTACGCATGATTACAAACCTTGGTGACGGCATAGATTTTTCAGTTATTGAAAAAAAGGCATCACCAAAAGACATAATTAATATTAAAAATATCTGTGAAAAAACATTTGTGTCAGACCCTGTTAAAAACTATATAGTTTCTCTTGTATCTGCCACAAGAGAAAACCCTCTTATTAAAAATGGTGCAAGCCCAAGAGCAAGCCGCAGCCTTTATAAAGGTGCAAAGGCATATGCCGCTATAAGTGGCAGGGACTTTGTAACACCTGACGACATAAAGGAAATAGCACCTTACATACTTACCCACAGAATAACACTTTCAAACGAAGCACGTTTTGCACGCAAAACAGCAGAAGAAATTATAACTGAAATTTTAAATACTGTTCCAGTGCCACCTGAAAAGGAGAACATGATATATGAATGAAAACGAATATCTGGGCAGTAATTTTGTTACAAAAAACGCTGTAATTGTGTTTTTTATTCTGGCAGCAGTTTCTATATATCTTGGATACACTAATTGTGCCATACTACTTATATTTTTAGGCATAATAAGCCTTTTAAGCAAATATTGGGGCAAAATGGCTCTTAAAGATGTGGACATAAAAATAGAAGGCAGCCACCAGAGAATATTTAAAGGCGAAACAATACCTGTTAAATACATAATTTCAAACAAAAAATCACTGCCTCTTATATGGATAGAGCTTATGCACGACATACCACAGCGTGAATGTGCCGTGCCTCTTGATGGCTTTACAAAAAAGACAATTAAAAATAAAGAAACACTTGAAACAAAGGAAGAATACTCCGTTAAATTTACATGGATACTGCCATACCAGACACTTAAATGGAAAACAAAGTATAAAGCCGTTAAAAGAGGTCTTTATACAATAGACCATTTAAAATTATTTGGCGGTGACGGCTTTGGTCTTTCAATAGAAGAAAAGGACTTTTTGTTTAAAACAAAGACAGGCTTTATAGTTTATCCTGAAATTTTCAATGTTGATGAAGGCATATTTAAAAAATCACTTTCACAAAACAGTGGTTCAAATAACGGCATTTACGAAGACACAACACTTCTTAAAAACATAAAAGACTATGACGGACGTGACAGCTTTAAAAAAATAAACTGGCGTTTGGCAGCAAAAGGCGGCGATTTAAGCGTAAACATATACCAGACAATTACGCCTTCATCTTGCTTTTTTATACTTGATACAGCATCTTTTAACGAAGAAGAAAACGATGAATATTTTGAAAAAGCCATTAGCTTTATTGCCTCAGCTGTAGTTTTACTTGAAGGCAAAATAAGCTGCGGAGCTGCCATACCAAAAACAGCTCTTAATGACAGCTTTTTAATACTGCCAGAAGAAAGCCAAAATCAGACAGATGATATTTTAACTGCCCTTTCTTCAGCAGAAGCCGACTTTTCAAGTACGCCATATTTTGACAAAGAAAAACTTATATCTTCTTCAGACTCTATGGGTCAGGTGTTTATATGCTCATTAAGCCCTGAAAAAACAACGCTTTATGACATAGCCTATGGTCTTAAATGCCCAAACATAAAGTATGTATTTTCAAAAACAAGCCATGAAGAAGACAGCAATTTTTATTATATTGATAATTTAGTTATAGGCGAAAGCAGGAATTAAATATGATAAAAACAAAATCAGATTATTTTACAGAGGCTGCCATGTGCACAGCCGATGTAATACTTATATTTACAATATACAAAATATGGACAGTTATAGAAAACATATCAGGCTTTGGCGTAAGGCTTATGCCTTGGGTTGGTATTGTGCTTTTTATATATGCAGTAAATGCTTTTTTACATAAAAAAGGTGCCTATGTAAACACAATACTTAT
>CALWHO010000069.1 GCA_944380405.1 uncultured Lachnospiraceae bacterium | reverse complement strand
TCCCATTTGATTTTCCTGTTCTGTACTTACACGACAGTAAGCAGCAACTTTTAAAAGATTTTTTATATTTTCTTTTTCCGTTGGTTCATTTGCTGTAGCAGGAATTTTTAGTACTTGCTTTTCCATAATTCTCTCCTCTTTCTTTTTTTATTTTGATAATTCCATTTTACAACAAAATGAGCACTACTTAAAAAAATAAAACCTGGAATAAACAAATATTTCCAGATTTTATTTTAATTTAGATTCTTAAATGACTAATTTTTAAATTTGGGTATATTTTCATACTAATCTATTTTTGTTAACACATTTTCTTTTATGTAAATATGTGTATATGGTAAAAGCTCCCTGTGTGTATAATCACCAACTATATTATGTGTATTATATTTAATAATATAAACCACATTAAGATGTGCTGGCTTTGCTTCTTCTATAGCCACTTTTAAGTCTTCCATATTTGGTGGCAAACCAACTGTGTCAACCATTTCAACTTCAAAATAATATTCATCATTATGCTCTGTTATTTCAACCTTGCCATTAACAAAACTTTCAGCTACAGTTTTAATAAGCTCTTTTGTAGTTGTTCCACAGCCACGCATTTTGCTTTTAATTCTGCTTCTTCTAAACTCATAGTCTTTTGAAACATCTGTTTTAATTCCATACTGTTTTTCCCAGAACTCCAAACCCCATGTGGCAGTGTCAACATTAAACTGTTCAATAAGCTCATCTCTTTTTTCCTCTGCCATACTCATTATACTGTCAATAGCATTTTCAATATTAATAACCTCGTTAATTTTTGAAAATCTTTCTGGCAATAAATTAATAAGTTTTTCAGCCATTTATAATCACCGTTCCTTTTACGGCAATTTCATTTTCCGCAATTTCAATATTTGATGTTCCACCATTAATTGTAAGAGATTTAAAATCTGTAACACTTTCTGTACCCAGAATAATATAGCCAATCTGATTATAAAGAACATTTTTTCCTGAAAACGCAATACTTTTCAAATATCCTTCAAACCTTTCTTCTATGTCTTTTTGTATATCACTTAAGTTTCTGCTTCCGTCCAGCTCTATAGTAGCTTCAATATTTATTTCATTTTCAACGGCACTTTCAACAGTAACCGTTGCACCAATAGGTCTTGCATCTTCAATATGCACTTTACAGTCATTTACTATATCCTCGTTACAGCTTTTCATATCTCCTGAACAAACAACTACTTTCACAGTTCCATTTCCATTCCATAATGGAAATACCTTAGCTTCCCCAACGCCATCAACTTCCTTTGCCCATCTTATATAATGATAGATGTTTCCGCTTGTTGCAGGCTGCTGCCAATGCTCATATAATCTTTTCACAAGACTTTCATCACTTTCCTCGTCAGTTCCGCCTTGTGCTTTTGAAGTATTTGTAACACTTGTAAGCCCGCTTATTGTTTTATACATTATTATAATTGTATTGGCTTCAGTATTATAAAGCTCCCCATATTCTGCTGCTGTAACAGTTCCTGCACATGTTCCTTCTTCACCAATAGTAACTGCTTCATCAAGAATATACTCATATCCATCTGGTGTTATAAATATGCTACCGGCATTTATAATTGTTCCTGCCTTTCCTGTAAATAAAACATCAGCAGTTGCCTTTGTTCCCTGTTTTCTTTTAATGCCATATTCTCCTGCCCTCATGTCTATGTATTTTCCACTTGTTTCGTCTACAAATGCAATAGGTATGCAGGCATTAAGACTTTGCAAAAGCTCCCATATTTTATAGCTTACAGGTGAAATTAAATTGTTGGCAAAACTACCCTCTCTTGTATCCATTTCAGTAATTTCATTTAATATATCTTTTTTAATGCTTTCAACAGTAATATTCTCAAACAAAACTATCACTCTCCATTTTCACACTTCCGTATATTGTTTCAGCAGTAAAACTTATTATCAGCTTGTCTCCTTCAAAACTTGTTTCAATGTCGTTTACTTCTGTAATATAAGGATTAATAATTAAACACTCTTCAATCAATCTTTGACACTCCATACTTTTTAAAGTATCGCTGTATGGCTTTCCAATAAGCTCTTCAACGTCACTTCCATAGTTGTGCGTATATATCACATATCTTTTTCTCTCCGTTTTGAGAGCATTCCATATCCATACCTTTACGGCTTCATTGCCGCTTACTATAACAGGCTGTTTGTTTTTAAATACAGGCATGTCACTTTTGTAATCCCATTTTATTTCTCTGTACATAGGTAGACTTTCTTCTTCTGTCATAGCCATTGGCTCAATAAAAGGAAATATATCCATATTTTCTCACCTCACACTTCTTCAACCACACATAATATAATCATTTTCTGCCCTCCATCTAAGCTTATAAGCAATACTTTATCTCCACTTTCAATTCTCATTCTTGCTGCTCTCATAAGCTCGTTTTCTCCCTCTTTGTACTCAAGCCCTCCCACATTAATAACCACATACCCTATGTCGTCACCTTTTGTCACAGTCCCTAAATAAAAATATGTTGGCATTTTTTCATTAGTTTTTCTGTCCATAATCATTAAAATATCGTTAAATGGATTTCTGTTTGTCATTCCAAATCACTTCCCGAATTTTTCTCACTCATTATTTTCATAAAATTAAGAGTTAAATTGTTGCTGTATATACCTCTTTGCCAAATATGTACATCCCTGTCAATATAAAAAAGACCGTTAAGTCCCGTGTAAGGCTCTTTAACAGTCACCGAATTGCCAGATATGCTCTTTGTATTTCCTATGTTTTCAACAGTTATTTTTCTTTCAACTGTGTTTTCCGTCAATATCTTTTCTGCAAGCTTTGCCGCATCTTCATCATCGCCTTTGTACTCATATCTCTGTAAAAGCCCAAACTTTGATATACTTTCATTGTCTTTAAAAGAATTTATGTATACTTGTTCTTTTCCATATACAGCCACACAGTTTACTAAGTTTTCTGCACTTTCACTTGCTTTTAAATATGTCAGGTTATGAGTGCCGTCTATTGTAGCTACATACTTATCGTTTCTTTCCACTACACATAATTTATCATCTTCAAATCTCACAACATATTTTTTCCCAGTGCTTTGTGAAGCTATTGAATATAGCGTCTGAATTATATCAATCAAACTGTTTCCCACAAACTTCCTCTTTATTGTAATCCCTGTATAAGCAATGTTTCCTGCCGCTATTCCAAAATCTGTGCAAATCCTTTTCACCATGCTTTCGGCTGTTGTGTTAACGCTGTAAACTCCTTGGTTTCGTTTTATAAAAATTCCTCTGTCTACACAGCCTATGTCAATAACACTTTTTTCTGTGTTGCTGTCCTTGGAGAATATAAACCCATTAAAAATCCTCTCTCCATTTTCAGTCATTATAATGCCGTTTCCTAACTCATAGCTTATGTTCTGTGTATTTTTCTTGTTTTTATCTGTCAGAATGCTTATTTCAAGTCTCCTTACACAGCTTTCATAATCTCCGCTAAGACTTGCCTTTTCCACATAGTTTGTAATGTCTGTCGTTTTTCCATTAGCTGTAATGTATATCTTCATTTTCTCACCCCTTTTCATATTCTCCCTTTATAATATGCTCTTGTCGGGAATTTTTATTGTGTTACCGATATAAATAATGTTGGCGTTTTTTATGCCGTTGTACTGTGCCAACTTTCCATATAAACTGCTGTCTCCGTATGCCTGCCTGCAAATACCGCTTAATGTGTCACCTTTTTTTATTGTGTATAATGTTTCTTCTTTTTTGCTTTCAGTTTCATTTCTTGCGTTGTTCCCTGTTTCACTTTTCACAGAAGTGTTTACTTCTTCAATAACCCTGCACTGTGCCACATTTATACTCGCATAAACATCTCCCGTTCCGTCTTGCTCTTTAAATTTAATACTTTCTATAAAACATGTTGTGTTTATGTTTGTTCTTGATATAAAAAACCTCAATATCTTTCCGCTGTCACACCAGCCCTCAAATTTTTTTACATAAAAATAAGGGTCTGTTTTTGCACCCTCGTTTAAAAATCCATATTTCTTTGCTGGAAACATACAGCTTATGCTTATGTTCATCATGTATCTTTTCCCTGGAATATTCGTTGTTCCAAGCTCTGTAAGATTTACTTTTTCGCTGTTTATTCCGTGGTCAATTTCATACCCTGACGGTGTAACAGGAAGTAGCAATTCTTCATTTTTCTCTGTATCAAGAAATATAAATTTCAGTCTTTCGTCCATTCTTTCACCTTCTTTTAATAATGCAGCCCTAAATCTCCATAAAATCCCATGTCTGCCTCATATAACTTCTTTGCCAGCTGACTTGCTATATTTTCTATGTCTGCCTCTTCTCGTACAGTCATGCCGTTAACATTAATAACAAATCCTCCATAATTTTTGTTATACTCTCTGTTTTCACTTGCCGTAAGAACCCTTTCGCCTTCATGCAGAATAGCTCTGTAACCATTGTATGGCACATATTGGATACCATAAGCGTTTTTGTTAATATAATATGTTTTATCCATATATTTTTTTATGTTTTCATCACTCATACCTTCGTTGGCAAGACCTTTTCGTATGCTGTCGGCTGTTAAAGGTGTTATAGTTGGTTTATATAAATAGCTCATATATGTATTTAATGCGCTGTTTATGCCTTGTGCTAAATTTTTGCCCAAATTATAGCCAGCCTCTTCAAATGTTTCTGCCGATGAAGCCTGTATTCCGTCAACAATTCTGTTATTTATTTCGTCTCCCAGCTGTCCAAAATCACTTTCAAGATATGCGTTGTCAGCAATGCTTTCCATAACACTTTTAACCTCTTGAAGGTCTGCCAAAGCCTTGTTAAACACTTCTTCGCTGCTTCCGTTTTCTCCTTTTAAATATATCTCCATAGCATCATTATATTTTTGTCTCATGCTTTCTATATTTGTTACCATGTAGTCGGAATAGTCCATTTCAAGCTCATCTCTTTCACCTGTTATATATCCTATAACATCGGTTTTATATCCTATTTTTTCAGCTTCTTTTTTTCCTTCAAATATAGCCTGTGCGTCATATAGCTCTTTCATTCCGCTTTCTGCAAGCATGCTGTTGTATTTGTTATTCGCCTCTGCAACAATGCTGTTATATGCTTCTCCGCTTTCTGCCATAAGCCCTGATTTATAATTATATGGGTCGCTTTCTGCAAGCATCTCATAGTTTTCTGCCATAAGGCTTCCTGTTGAAACTTCACTCATTCTATTTTCATATATGCTTTCATATTGGTCTTTCACATAATTTCTATAAGCGTCGTCGTCATTTTCAAATATCTCTATTGCACTGTTTACAGCCCCAGTAATGCCGCCTATTATAGCACCAATTGCTACGGCATATTTAGATTTAATTGCCGTTCCAATTGCTACGCCTGTTCCGACTCCGTCCAATATACCATTTGTAAACATAGATATAATATCACCGCTTGATAAACCGTCATATATCGTTGGTTTGCTTCCTTCCCCTTCTGATGATAATTTTTCTATGCCTATTGTTGGTATTATATATGTGCCTTTTCCCCACGATCCAACACTCAATTTTTCAAATTCTTCATTTATTTCTTTTATTTTATTTAATGCTTCTTCTTTAAAAACTTTTAGTTTATAACTTGCGTTTTCTGTGTTTACTTTTATCTCAATCTTCCTGCTGTTTATGTCATACATCATGTTTTTCATTTCTTTCATTTCTTCATTAAACACAGCTATATCATCTGCCATTTTTCTTAATGAATTCCTCTCTTCTTTTGCGCTTATCTCCATGCTTATGTTTGGCATTTTTATCCTCCTTTCAAAATAAATAAAGCGCTTGCTTGGCAAACGCTTATTTATATTCTTCACTTTCTTCTATTATTTTTAAATCTTTTCCTACAGCTAATGTATTTACTATTAATTTAGCTGATATCGTTGATAATTTAAATCTTACATATATATTTACATCTTCTGTCGCATAGAACTTTATTTTTTTGCTTCCATTCTTCGCATCTTCATATGAAATCTCAATTGTATTCTCTCCTGGCTCTGCTTCAAGCTCTACTTTTCCCATAAATCCTATCCATGCCTTTAACTCACCATTTAAATATACATCTCCATATGCTTCTATAAATGAATTCCCATATTGTATACTATATACCGACTCAACTGTTATTTTCATTCAAATCACTCCTTTTTTATTTCATATTAACACAATTTATGATGTCTTTAAAGGAGTTTTGCGCCTTTTATCCTCCTTTCAAAATAAATAAAGCGCTTGCTTCGCAAACGCTTATTTATATATTTCTTTTTCTTCTATTATTTTTAAATCATTACCTAATGCTAATGTGTTTACTGTCACATCTGTACTAGGCATACCTCTTATCTCTAGCCTAATAAAAATATTTACATCTTCTGTTGCATAAAACTTTATTTTTTTACTCCCGTTTCTAGCATTTTTGTATGAAATCTCAACTGTATTTTCTCCTGGTTTTGCTTCAAGCACTACCTTGCCCATAAATCCTATCCATGCTTTTAATTCTCCATTTAAATATAAATCACCTAAAGCATGCGAAATTCCACCTCTTGAATATTGCACACTAAATACTGACTCAACTGTTATTTTCATTCCCACCACTCCTTTTTTATTTCATATTAACACAATTTATGATGTCTTTAAAGGAGTTTGGTTTACTTGTCTTTATTCCTCTTTTCCATAAGCTCTATAAACATTGCTCGTATTAAATCCTTTTCGCCCTCTGACATTTTATAGTATTGAGACGGCATAATATTCTTTTCAGAAAATAAGAAAAATACTAAATTCATTTCAAAATCATCATTTATTTTTTTTAATTTCATCAATAGTATTTTTTCTGTATCCACTTAATACCTCTATAGCCTTTGCAATTTCTTCAATCTCTCCTGGAATAAGCATTTTTTTAACTAATTCGGCAGGTGTTGCTGCATTATACTTTTCCATAAGCTCTTTGTTTCTAAATAATCCTTCGCAGTCTCCACCAAGTATAATGTGTACCTGCATATCATTTTCCATTCCTTTAATTTCCATAACCTTGCTGTATGTTAAGGGCTTCAGTTTTAAAATTACATCTGTTTTGTATAATTCAGAAAGCCTTTTTATTTTGTATTCTTTCTTCTCTGTCTCTGGTATTTCATTTCTAAGCATAATATCAAGTATATCCATTATAAATCTCTCCTTTAATTTTAATGTTTAAATTTTCCAATAAAAAAGCCATGCTACTTTTAATAGCACAGCTTTTATTTTTATTCTGCTTCTTTTGCCGTAAATATTATGTTTGTTCCATCAACTACGTATGAATATACGCCCTTTTCTCCAGTTACGTTTTCAACTCCAACATCACTGTAGTTTTCCAAATTCATTTCTTCTATTATTCCAGTGCTGTTTTCACCCTCAATTACTTTAATAATAGCTTTTTCAACTGCTGCCAGTTCCTTTGCTTCTTCTTCTGTAATCATGTCTCCAAGACTTATTGCCATCAGCTCTGTTACTTTGTTGTCGCTGTCTTTATATATGAAAAGTGTTGTGCTTGCGTTTATGTCCACAAGGTCGCTCAGTTTTCCGTTTACTTCCTCTGTGCCGTATGAAATTTCTTTCTCTGAAATCTTTCCATATCCTGCACTTTCAACTTCACTGTCTAACTCATTTATAAACTCTTCAACTGTCCACTTAAATCCACTATCTGCAATTTCATTTCCTTCTCCACCCTCTAATGACTCTGGATATAATGACGTAACTTCATCTGGCATTTCTGTTTCTTTTGGTACAAATAAGAAATGATGAACATTTTGAGAATCTCTCCAAAACTTGTATTTTACTTCCTCACCATATACATATATATCATTGTAATTATCTGTATCAATATTATTAGCTAATAACTCCAAAATTTTTGAATAATTTATGTCATTCATTGCAGCTATTAAGCTTATAGATTTAGTATAAGAGTCATAAGTATCATATGTCACTGTATTTCCATTTAATAATAATTCAAATCCATAAAATTTTTCTTCATTTACATAAAATTTATATGGAATCGATACATCATTTTCATATATTAAAGCTTTTTTGCCTTTAAACACACCTGAATTTATATCTTCTTCTTTTTTACTGTCTGTTTTTATTACACATTCATCGTCTCCGTTTTCTAACATATATTCGTTAAAAAAATCTATAAAATACTCATAATCATAAGATAAACATGGAATATCATCTATACTTTCTACACTGCTGTCATTTAATGAAACCTCTGTTGTCGATGAACTACTTTCTTCTTTACTTCCACATGATGTGCATATCATTACAGATGCAATTATTATCAATAAAAACCTTTTCATATTCCCACCCCATATTTTTCTTTATATAGTTTAAGAATATCACAATTCGTAATTCTTATCAATAATGCAGTCCTAAATCCCCATAAAATCCCATGTCTGCCTCATATAGTTTTTGTGCCAGCTGGCTTGCTATATTTTCTATGTCTGCTTCCTCTCTTATCACAAAGTTGTTTTCTTTTATAATTACACTCCTGTCATTAACTGAATTGTAATTTCTGTTTTCCCTTGCAGTAAGAACTCTTTCTCCTTCGTGCAGCATTGCAATGTAGCCGTTATATGGCACATAATCCATTCCGAATGCTTTCTTTTTAGTTTTACTATTAAAATTCAACTCAGAACTTTTATTTGGCATTTCATAAAATGTTTCTCCAAATACAATATTGGGTCCACCATTCACTTCTCCCGTTGGTTCTGTAATAACCCAGTTGCTCATTAAGCCTTTGCTGAACTCTTCAGAAAGATATTCACCTGCATTTCTGTAAGAATCTGCTGAATTAAGCCTTATAGATTCTATAAGCTCTAAATTTGCATTTTGCAGTTCACCGTATGCCGTACTTTCAATATAACTGTTTTGTGCTTCTACCTGTGCCTCCGAAAGCATATTGCCTATTTCGGCGCCATACATACGCATTGCTTCTTGGTCGCCTTCCAATTTTGCTTTTTCATATAAACTGCTTATGCTTATATATTCTTCCGATTTAAAAAGGCTCTCGTATGCGTCTCTCTCCAGCTGATTTTTTAAGTTCTCGTGTAATGCTTGTGTCTCTCCAACAATTCTGTTTGCTTCCTGAAGTTCTTGCCCCCATGCACCATTGTTCCACTGGTCTTGAAATAACATATCATCTTTTACAGTATCTATATACCCTTCGCCCATTGATTTTGTTATGTTGTCCTTTCCTTCTTCTACTCTTTTAAATAATGAAGAAGTTTCCTCGTCATCATTAAGCGCTAAATCAATACCAGAAACAAGATTTTCTCTTCTGCTTTCAGCAATTGTTTCAAATGTTTCCTGAACATATTGTTTAAATTCTTCGTCTTGCACCTTAAAGTTTTCAATAGCACCTGTGGCTGTTCCCAAAACTCCACCCGCAATCGCTCCCACAGCGGCTCCGATTGGTCCCACTGCTGCTCCTGCTATAGCTCCATCAATAGCTCCCGAAATTGCATTTCCAAAAAGATTTCCTCCAGAACTTCCAAAAATGCTCTCAGAAAAAACATTAGCACCTTCTTTAAACAAATCAATGCTTTCATTTTTCACAAACTGTAAATTTTCTTTCATTAAACTAAGTTCCTCATTACAGCCTTGTATATTGGTTCTTGTATTATAAAAATCAGCACTTATGCTCTCTTCATACATTTTCCCACCCCCTCTCTGCTTTCCATTTCTTTTATAAACATTGCTTCTATTATAGCTTTTTCTCCTGGCAGCATATTGTAATATTCCATTGGTGTAATATTTTTTTCAGCAAAAAGATAATATATAAGTGTCATTTCAAAATCATTGTTTATTTTTTTTTAATAATTTCAACCACATTGTTTGTATAACCACTTAACCTTTCAATCTCTGATGCGATGTTTTTAATTTCCCCATGACGAAGAATTTTTTTCACAAGCTCTGCTGGTGTTGCAGCATTATATCTTTCCATAAGCTCTTTGTTTTTAAATATTCCCTCTGCATCTCCAGCTAAAAGCACGTGAACTGGAATATCTTTGTCCATTTTTCTAATGTCTTCAATAGTATTGTAATTAAGAGTTTTTATTTTAAATGTTGCGTCTTCTCCAAATTCTTTTTCTAATCTGTTTATTTTTATTTCTTCAACCTCATCTGTTGAAATATCCTTTGTAAGTAACATATCAAGTAAACTCATATTTTTAATTCTCCTTTTTAAATATTTAAAATTAGAGGTCGATTATACCGACCTCTGTTTTTTATGCCTCAACTTCATCTAAAAATTCATAGTCTGTAAATGTAAATGGTGCCTCAATTGTTCCATTTGTTCCAGCTTCCCAATCTGCAAGTGTAAGGTCGTCCATAGATACATTTTTAATAACAATTCTTTCAGCTCCGTATGCGTCAGGGTCTGCCAGCTTGCTTATAATTGTGAATCTAAGGTCTTTGCCGTTTCTTATTTCTTCACCTATTTTCATTGCCATACGGCTGTTTACCTTGTGCATTCTAATGCTGCCTGTCATTTTAACGCTTGTAACTTTGCTGTCTGTTGCCATCTGTCCGCAAATTTTAACATCTGTTTTATTGAAACTAACCTTCGCCTGAAAACCGTATGTTTCAGCTACATAATCACCATCAAGCCAAACTTCTCCCCATGTACCGCTCATTACTCTTTTTGCACTATCCATAATTTCTTTTCCTCCTTAAATAGCAATATTAATATCAATATCTTCAATAGCATCAAGAATTTTAATGCTTGCCGCAATAAATACTTTGCTTCCTGTGTTTGCTTCTTTAATCTCCTGCTCTTTCATAACTGATGTGTCAATGCCTTGAGATTTAAGATAATTTTCCTGTGCTTCCATATCAATGTTTACAGAAGTCTTGCCCTTGTCAAGTATGCCGTCCATTTCAAGCTGTTCAAAATATCCTTTTATAGCTGTAATAAGAATACATTTGTTGTCGTAGCTATTTGAATATTTTCCAATGTAACTGTCTTCAACTGTTGTTCTGATGTCGTGGTTAATCATGTCAATTGCTTCCAGAATTTTAATCTTTTTGTAAGCTTCGCCTTTACCTTCAACAGTTGTAACAAAACTGTTTACTCCGCGACCAACCTTAACTTTTTCGCCGTCATGTATAAATATAAATTTGCCCTGGTCAATAGCTTCATCAGCTTCTGCTTTTGTAAGTCTTGTAATGTCATTAAGGTCTGTAAGCGGAGCATATGTACAGCTTATGTTCATAGGTGTTCCAGCAATAAGCCCTGCAACTCTTGAACAATATTCGGCAGCTGTGTATGTTTTCTCTCCGCCAGTCATTCCTTCTGATGCCACATTTATAATTGCCTCATTGTCTGCTTCTAAATTAGGAAGAACTGCCTTGTAAATAGCATTGTTGTTAAGTCTCTCGCTTAATACCCAGCTTTTAAGTGTTTCTGCCTCTTCTGATGTACCTGTTGGTGGAAGACAAATATAGTCAAACTGCTGTGTAGCAAAATATGTAAGTGCTGTACTTATTTCAGCCTCTGCCCCTATAATGTAAATAAGTACTGTTCTTGGTGGTGTCTGATATCCAATAAAAGCTCTTTCTATGTATGCTTTGTTCTCCTCTGTTAACCCTTCGGGTATTTCTGTCACATTTGTAAGTCTGTATGCTCCGCTTAAACTTTCCTCTCTTAATATAAGTGCTACAGTACCTTTTTGACTTCTTTCAATAGCTGTAATTCCTGTTGTTTTAAATTCAATATTAATGTTTGGTAATCCCATTTTTAAACCTCCTTAAATTTTGTTTCAATTGATTCCATAATAGGATAATTTTCTTTTTCAATTCCTCTTTCATCAAAAAATTTGCTTTCTAAAGATACATAAGTTTCTCCCGTATCTTCGTTTGTTTCAACACTTGCCGAAATATTAATTTTTCTGTCATTAACAGCAATCTTTCTGCATTCAAAAAGCTCGCAAACCTTTTCTCTTAATTCTCTTTCTGAAAGTGCTCCGTCGCTGTCAGCTTTATAACAATCAATTCTTATTTTTTTCGTTCTTTCAACAGTGCTGAAATTTACATCTTCTGTTTTGTCATCTGTAACTGACATAAAAAAAGAAGGCTTTTCATAACCTTCTTCTATAGTGTCTATATAAACTTTAATACCTATTTTTTCTGTCAGCATCTTTTCTAAAACAGATAATAATTCTGATGTTTTAATCATTTTTATATCTCCTTTCTTGTTTTGCCGTTACTTAAACAGCATTTTGATATGCTTCATATAACCACCACCTTTAAAAATAAGTGAAGGTAGTATCAAAGAATTTATCTTTAATACTACCTTTTATTAATACAATATAACTATACCTCTTTTTTATGTTACCTGTGTTACCCTTTTTAGACACTTTATTTATATCTTTTGAAACATGCAAGCTATTTCAACATGTAAAGAAGCATCTATCAACATGAACGCATGGCGGAAATTCCTCTTGGTGTGGCTGTATTTCCCCTGAAAAATATGTAAACAAATGACATATTGCTGACACGAAAACGCTTAAATCTTTGTAAACGCTTTCATCTTAGTAATACCATTCTTTTCTGACCAAACTTCCATTTTTGAATAAAACGATAATTTCGTTTGTCGCTCCCATCCAAACTCGTGTGATATAAAGATTTATACATTCATTCAAAGATACATCATTTCCATAATTAAATTCCATGGGACACCATGGCTGTGGCACGAATATGTTTTTCTTTGATTTCACAATTCTCGCAAACATCTGCTCAGCCAAACCATAATACTGTTCCATATCCGCAAAGCTTTGTTGCCTGTACTTATTCGGCTCCCAGAAACCTCTGATATTTTCCTGTATGATTTGCATCTGCTTTTCTTTGAGTTCCTGCATCTTCCAAAACAACTTCCACAAAGCCTTTGTTTTTCCATCCTCAGAGGAAACTTCCGCGTTCCGAACCATTTCAAACGCCTCCATAAGAATTCTGTACAATTCCTTTTTTTAATATGGGGTTTTTCTACCTCGGCAGGGCAGGAAGGACATCTCCATAAATACGTTGTATGTTCCCCTCGACTTCGTGCAATACGATAATAATAACTGCCGCAGACAGAACAAACGATTTTTCCTGTCAGCGCATATGGTGATGGTCGCGTTCCTTCATGCCTTGCAAGATAAGCTCTGCGCAGTTTTTCTTCCTGTACTGCATAAAAGAGTTCTTCTGAAATAATGGGCTCATGATTGCCTTTGACATAATATTTCGGTAATGCCCCCAGGTTTTTCACCCGTTCTTTTGTCAGAAAATCTATGGTGTGTGTCTTTTGCAACAGTGCATCACCAATATATTTTTCATTGGAAAGCATACGATCGATGGTGGATGTCAGCCACTTTTCTTTTCCCATGACAGTTTTCATACCTTTTTGTTCCAAATCTTTTGCGATATATCTGCTGCTGTATCCCAACACATATAAATGAAAAATCCTTCTCACGATTTCTGCTTCTTTTGGAGCAACAACCAGATTGTCCGAACCGTCTTTCGTATATCCCATAAAATGATTGTGATTGATAGTAGATTCTCCTTTTTCATACTTTCTTCGCAGACTTCAACGAATGTTTTCACTGATATTTCTGCTTTCTTCCTGTGCCAGACTGCTTAAAATTGTAATCAAAATCTCACCGGTGCTGTCCAGTGTATGGATATTTTCTTTTTCAAAATAAACACCAATGTTTTTGCTTTTCAGACTTCGTATGGTGGTCAGAAGGTCCACCGTATTTCTGGCAAAGCGACTGATGGATTTTGTCAGAATCAAATCAATCTTGCCTTCCTCACAGTCTTGCAGCAGTTTTAAAAAACCCTCTCTCTTTTTCTTCACAGTCCCGTTACTTCCCTCATCCGCATAAATCCCTGCCAGAATCCATCCTTCCTGTTTTTGAATTTTTTCTTTATAATGAGATTTCTGCCTTTCGTAACTGCCAACCTGGCTTTCCAACTCTGTGCTGACTCTGCAATAGGCAGCTACGCGAAGCTGATGTTTTTCTTCCTCCTGCAAATCTACCCCCTTCTTTTCTTTCGCCGGAATTTTCAAAATTTGCCTTTCTTTGTTCTGTTTCATAGAAAAACCCCTTTCCTTGTTTTCTCTATTTTACAAAAAAAGCTTCTTTCTTATAATTTCTATCTAAATGGAAAAAAGTATTGTATCCTTGCCAAAAACGGTCTATACTGATATAAATTGATACTAATAATTATCACAAGGAGGTGTATCTTATGGATGCCGCTCTCTATATCAAAATGCTTTCTGACGAAAGCGTCACCAATTTGAAAAAAATGCAGTATAAATACAGCCCTGAAAATGTCACAGAATTTGTGCAGCTGCTGAAAGACAGCGTTTATACGACGCTTCCCTTGCCGGACTTCAAGGGAAATCCCTGCGTCTATCTGAAACCTCTGATCCAGCTGAAATCTGCTCCCGCCAAAATGCTTTTGATGCCTCAAAGCGGTTCTTATGGCAAAGAGGCGATGGAAGAAGAAGTCTATGCCACCCTTGCCATTGAAAGCATTGATTCTTCCAGAGAAAGTATCCGTAAAATCTTCAAAGGATACGCCCCTAACGGTTATGCGGAAGACCGTGTTTACAGCATAAAAAAGGGGCTGGACTTTATTTCTGAGAAAAGTAATCTCATCACAGAAGAAAATATCTATCGCCTTTATGAGATTACCATTGCTGACTTTCTGGAGGAAGAAAGCCGGCTGCTGCCCGGTCAGTTCTACCGCCATGATTCTGTTTATATTGTCGGCACAGAGGTAGAACATACGGGGTTAGACCACACTCTCCTTCCGAAATATATGAAAAAACTTGTTGCGTTTATCCAGGAAGATACGGATGTGGATGACCTGCAAAAAGCCGCAGTCATTCATTTCTATTTCGCCTACCTGCACCCGTATTTTGACGGAAACGGTCGTATGGCTCGTCTGCTTCATCAGTGGTATCTGGTACAGAAAGGGTATCCTTCTGCTATGTTTGTTTCTTTCTCCTACCACATCAACCAGACCAGAAAAAAATACTATCAAGCATATAAGCTCATAGAGGATAACACCAAAATCAACGGTGTCATAGATGTAACGCCCTTTCTGACATATTTTGCGGAAAATATCTACAACCACATCGAAAAGGAGAATGCTCAGAAAACCAATCAGATCACTCGTTTCCAAGATGCTCTAAAAGACGGAAAAATCACCGAAAAGGAAAAGGACCTCTGGAATTTTGTACTTTCCGCCTACGGACAGCAGGAATTTTCCACCAAGCAGCTGGAGAAAGATTTTAGCAATGCCGCTTATGCTACCATCCGCAGTTTTGTATTGAAATTCACAGAAATGGGGCTTCTGACCATTGTGGCATATGGCAATCGTATGAAATATAAAATCAAGATGTAATATTTTTGCACAAAAAAGGGACACTTTATAGAAAGTGTCCCTTTTGTTACATAAATCATCCTCCATATTCCACAAACAACCGCCTGTGATTTTCCTTGCATACCATGATGACAACATCGAGCAAATCCTTTGTCTTTTGGGTAGTGTCAAGAGTTTTGCACAAATTAGTTTGCAGTTCCTGGCGTGAATGCAGTCAGCCAGCAATGGTGGCGTCCTCAATGGCAACATCCAGGTGCTTCATATTCATGTACTTCTTGTTGCTCCACTGGGTACCAGCCACGTGGCACAGTCGAGCACAGACCAGCATAAGAGCAGAGTTTTCATCTGGGAAGCTGCCCACCACACGGGTACGGCGGCGAATCTCCCATTTCAGCCTCTCAATCACATTATTGGTACGTATGCGAGTCCAGTGCTCGCTGGGAAAATCGCAGTAGGTCAGTGTTTCTTCAATGCCGTCCTCCACCTTCTTAGCCGACTCTTTCAGCTTCGTAGCACGCAGTTCTTCTACCACCGCTTTGGCCTTATCTCGGGCTGCTTTCTTGCTCTCCTGGGCGTGGATGGTCTTGAGCATCTTGGCTACCAGCTTCATCTTGGAGCGAGGTGTAACAGAGAACACGTTGCGGTAAAAGTGGACGGTACACCGCTGATATTTGGCTTCGGGGAATACTTCGCCCACAGCCTCTAGCATACCGAGACACTTATCGCCAACAATAAGTTTCACACCGTCCAGACCTCGTCCACAGAGCCATTGAAAGAAACTTACCCAGCTGGCCTTGTCCTCTTTCATGCCCTCAGCAGCACCTAAAACCTCACGGTATCCGTCCTCATTGACCGCAATCACCACTAAGATAGCCACATTTTCAAACTCTCCGCCCCAGTTACGGTGCAGATAGATCCCATCCACATAGACATACGGATAACGCCCACCTTGCAGAGGACGGTTCCGCCAATCTTCAATGTGGACATATGCCTTCTTGTTTAACTCACTGATGGTAGAGGGAGAGACTTTGCTGCCCCAGAGGGCCTCCGTAATGTCCTCCACACGCCGGACAGATACTCCGGCAAGGTACATCTCAATGAGAGCCTCTTCCACACTGCTTTCCCGGCGACGGTACCGCTCAATAATAGCAGTTTCAAAGGAAATTCCCGTGAGCTTGGGCACCTTGAGAGTGACATCTCCGGATGTAGTGGTGAGATTGCGGTTGTAGTGACCGCTGCGGTAGCCCTGGCGCTGCTCATTACGCTCGTACCTGGCTGCCTGGGTCAGTTTCTGCGCCTCGGCTTCCAGCAGCTCGTTGAGGGTTTCCTCTACGCTGCCTCGTAC
>CALWHO010000068.1 GCA_944380405.1 uncultured Lachnospiraceae bacterium | reverse complement strand
TTTAACAACATGATGACAGAATATGTAGGGGAAAAAGGTATAAGTGAAAGTGAAATAGCAGCTTTAAGCGAAAAGATTAAAAAAGCTGAAGAAGCTATGATTACAAAAAGAGCTAACGGCAAAATGGACTGGAGAGACCTTCCTTACAATCAGGACGAAGTTGTGGAAGACATTATAAATTATGCTGAAAGCATGAAAGACGAAATAGATGCATTTGTTGTACTTGGTATTGGCGGTTCAGCTTTAGGACCTCTTGCTGTTCAGCAGGCTATAAACCACCCATATTACAACGAGCTTCCAAAGGAAAAAAGAAATGGCTATCCAAAGCTTTATGTAGCAGATAACGTTGACCCAGAAAAGCTTGTATGTCTTTTTGAAACAGTTGATGTTACAAAATGTCTTTTTAACTGCATTTCAAAAAGCGGCAGCACATCAGAAACAATGAGCCAGTTTATGATTATTAAGGAAATGCTTGAAGAAAAGCTTTCTAAAGAAGAAGCTGCAAAACATATTGTTTGCACAACTGACAAAGTAAACGGGAACCTTATTAAAATAGCTAAAGAAGAAGGATACAAAACATTTATAATTCCTTCAGGTGTTGGCGGCAGATTTTCAGAGCTTACACCTGTTGGTCTTCTTCCTGCTGCTATGTGCGGTATTGATATTAAAATGCTCCTTAAAGGTGCTGCATATATGGACGAACTTTCTAAAGAAGAAGACATTTACAAAAACCCAGCATATATGTATGCCGTTCTTCACTACATTGGTATGCAGCAGGGCAAAAATATTTCTGTTGTAATGCCTTATGCAGACTCTCTTAAACTTATATCTGACTGGTATGCACAGCTTTGGGCAGAATCCCTTGGCAAAAAGTTTGACAATAACGGAAATGTTGTAAATGTGGGTCAGACTCCTGTTAAGGCTCTTGGTGTTACAGACCAGCACTCACAGGTTCAGCTTTATGCAGAAGGTCCATACGACAAGATTATAGTATTTATTGGCGTTGAAAAATTCAAAAGAACAATTACAATTCCTAAAATTTATGGCGATATTCCAAGCCTTGGATTCCTTGGTGGCGTAACACAGGATAAGCTTATACAGACAGAGCAGATGGCTACAGAATATGCACTTTTAAAGAGCGGAAAAACAAACCTTACAATTACTCTTCCAGAAGTAAACGAGTTTACACTTGGTCAGCTTCTTTATATGTTTGAAGTGGCAACAGGTTTTGCCGGAGAGCTTATGGACATTAACGCTTTTGACCAGCCAGGTGTTGAAGAAGGTAAGAATGCTACATATGCTATGTTTGGCAGACCAGGCTACGAAGAAAAGAAAAAAGAGCTTGACAGTAGACCTGCTAAAAACGACAAATACATAATCTGATATAAATAAGGTATACACGTAAACGGGAGGTGATATTGTTTTGCAAAGTGACGAAAGAAGAAAAGAAATACTTAATATACTCAACAAAAGAACTACTCCTGTTTCTGCCTCCGCACTTGCTGAAAACTTTGGTGTTACAAGGCAGATAATAGTTAAGGATATAGCTCTTTTAAGGGCTGAGAAAACAGATATTTTGTCAACAGCAAGAGGGTATATTATTAACGGTAAGGACAATACAGTATGCAGAACAACCGTTAATGTATGCCATGATGCAGACAAAATAGCCGATGAGCTGGAAACGGTAATAGACCTTGGAGGAAGAGTGCTTACAACTTCCGTTGAGCATCCTTTTTATGGAAATCTTGGAGAAACCCTTAACATTAAGTCAAGAAAGGATATACGTCTTTTTATTGAAAAGGTTAAAAGCACAGGCTGTGAGCCACTTTTAAAGCTTACACTTGGCAAACATTCCCATATTATAGAGGCTGATGACGAAGAAACTATAGAAGAAATAAAGACAGCTCTTAAAGAAAAAGGGTATTTATGCAATAATTAAAAGCAATAAAAAGCGTTTGGATAGTTTTATCCAGACGCTTTTTTTGTCGTAATTTGCTGTTAAAAAATAAAATATTTCAACAGTTTTCTACAAAATAATTATGTGGTAAATGGTATATTTTTGGAGACGGAAAAAATTTAAACATTCCGTAAAAAATGTACCAAGGAGGAGACACATATGGAAAAAGACGACAGCATTCAAAACTCCGCCTACAGCAAGGAGTTTGCATTTCCCCTTAATATAAAGCAAATGGGAAATATAGATAAAGAACTTAAAATTTATGTAGAAGACTATGTATATACATATCTTTGCCGTTATGCAAAAACAATGGCTAAAAAAGAAAAGATAGCTGTTTTGGCTGGGCGTTATTATAAAATAGATGATTGCGATACAGTTGTAATAAGCGGAGCTATACAGGGTAAGTTTAGCGAAAATATTGATGGCAACGAAGTTTTTACTGACGAAACATGGAACTATGTTAATGAGGAGATGACCAAATATTTTCCCTCTCTTTCTGTTATGGGCTGGGTAAGGGTGCAGCCTGAGTTTGGAACGATGGCTCTTGCCAAAGACGAATCTTTCCACAAGGAATGTTTTAAAAATAAAAGACAGGTGTTTTTTGTTTCAGACCCTGTTGAGGAGCAGGACTGTTTTTATACACTTGATGACAGTGGATTTAATTTAAGGCGTGTTAAGGGGTATTTTATATACTATGATAAAAACGAAGCCATGCAGGATTACATGATTAATAATCCTATTTCTGTGCCGAAAGGTGCAGTTTTGGAAGAAGAAAGCACGGAAGAATTTGACACATCCGGAAAAGCTGCTGTAAACAGGCTTTTAGGTATTACTGGCAAAAACAGAAAAAATTTAAAACAGGAAGATGAAAAAGAGAGGGAAAAGTATGTTCCTGACAGAATAGATGCAGCAGGCAAAATACGAGATGTTCTTAACAAAAAAGAAATTAAGAAAAAAGAAGAAAAAAGTCACAGGGTACTTCTTACGGCTGTATGTTTAATTCTTTGCATAGTATGTGCAGGTCTTGGACAGGGGATTATGAAAGACAGGGACAAAATAAGGCTTCTTGAAGAGGAGATAAGCAGTGTAAAGGCATCATATTTAGTTATGACGGACAGGCTTGAAGAAGCATCTGCACAGGTGTTTTCTATGCAGAATGCCATGAGCAAAATGGAAGAGGAGGAAAAGTACGTTGAAGAAGAGATTAATTACAAAGAGTATACCATTGAAGAAGGTGACAGCCTCTGGTACATATGCCGCAAATTCTATGGCGGTGAAAACAAAATTGAAGAAATAAAGGCATTAAATAATATTGAAAATGAGGATAAGCTCTTTGCAGGGCAGACCATAAAACTTCCTTAACCCCAAAAAAAGGCACATATCAGTTTTAAAAAAACATGGTATGTGTCCTTTTTTTATTGTTTTGATTATTGTATAGTATTGTGGTATAATTTCTCAAAAGGTTTTTAGTATTGGGAGGTGTTTTATGAGAGCTTCATGGGATGAATATTTTATGGAAATAGCGGAGATTGTAAAAACAAGATCAACATGTATCCGTCGTCAGGTAGGTGCTGTTATAGTAAAGGATAACAGAATTATAACAACTGGCTATAATGGCTCTCCAGCAGGTACATATAATTGTATAGATAGAGGAATATGCAAAAGAATAGAGCTTAACATACCATCAGGAGAAAGGCATGAGCTTTGCAGAGCTCTTCATGCAGAGCAAAATGCAATTATTCAGGCAGCAAAAAATGGCGTAAGCACAGAAGGCGGCACAATTTATGTTACAGTTCAGCCTTGTGTAATTTGTGCCAAAATGATTATAAATGCCGGAATTAAAAAAATTGTATACAAGGGTCCATATCCTGACGAGCTTTCTTTGGAAATGATTGCAGAAGCAGGAATTGAGCTTATAAAGGTTGATTAAAAAAAGGAGGAAAATATGAAACTTATTTCTTGGAATGTAAACGGTCTTAGAGCCGCTGTAGGAAAAGGTTTTATTGATTTTTTCAATGAAATAGATGCTGATATATTCTGTGTACAGGAAACAAAGCTTCAGGAGGGTCAGATTAATCTTGAGCTTGAAGGTTATCATCAGTACTGGAACTATGCCGACAAAAAAGGCTATTCAGGTGTAGCTGTATTTACTAAAAAAGAGCCTTTGAATGTAACATACGGCTTAGGCATAGACGAGCATGACCATGAGGGCAGAGTTATAACTCTTGAGTTTGAAAATTTTTATCATGTTACATGCTATGTGCCTAATTCACAGGACAACAATGCACGTCTTGACTACAGAGTAAAATGGGAAGATGACATGAGGGAATACCTTTGCTCCCTTGACAGCAAAAAGCCTGTTATATTTACAGGCGACCTTAATGTTGCTCATACTGAAATAGACCTTAAAAATCCAAAGCCTAACATTGGCAAGGCTGGCTTTACTTATGAAGAAAGAGAAAAGTTTGGTAAGCTTCTTGAGGCAGGATTTGTAGATTCATTTAGATATTTTTATCCTGATTTAACGGGAGCGTATAGCTGGTGGAGTTACCGCTTTAATGCCAGAAAAAACAATGCAGGGTGGCGTATAGATTATTTTATTGTATCTAAGTCCATAGCCGAAAAAATGAAAGATGCAAAAATATTAAGCGACATTATGGGTTCTGACCATTGTCCTGTTGAACTTGATATTGAAATATAAAAATATTAGTGTGTTGACTTTGTCAACACACTTTCGTCAAAGACTCATTACATTCAAGTCTTTGACGAGATAGCTAAAGTATAAAGAGAGAGTTCCTTGGACATAAATGTCAGAAACTCTCTCTTTTCCTCATCGGAAATAAATTCCGTCGGAATTTTGCTTACGCAAAACAGCTACGCTGCCCTTGTTCGTCGGGTTCTTTATTGCGGATTCCATTTGGGAAACTTAGTACCGCCAAGACGGGCGGACAGCCATTTATGGCTGTAGTTTGCTTTAGCAAACTTACTGACTGATTGTTTCCCAAACCCTTCCGCGATATTTCATTGATAAGAACTTTTGTATATAATAAGAACAGTTTTAGGTCTTTTTTTATTTGTCATTTTGTTTTAATATATCAGATACATTTTTTATTATCTTTGCTGTAAGACCCCAGATATAATTGCCTTTATAGTCATAGAAGAAATGTTCTTCTTTCATTTGAGGAAATTTATAATTTTTTCCGCCATAGAGCATTTCAAAAGGAAAATCAGAGGCAAATTCTCTGTTAAACTTCATAGAAGATGTTTTGGGTGTTGTTTCCAGAAAATATTCAAGGGGTACAGACAGTACTTTTTCAACTTCGTCTTTATTTAAAACAAGGTCTGAAAGAGATGTATTTTTTACAAAGCCGATAAACGGAATAACATAGGCATCATATTTTGTGAGCATATAATCAGGTCTGCCTATTATTTCTATGTTTTCTCTTTTTATGCCCAGCTCCTCATATGTTTCACGTATAGCTGTTTCTTCTGGGCTTTCGTCATTTTCGTGGTGACCGCCTGGAAAACAAAAATCACCTGGCTGATAAACCATATGCAGTGCACGCTGTGTAAAAAGAACATTTATTTTTCCGTCAATTTCCATTAATGGAACAAGAACGGCAGAAGGCGGCTTTGTTCCATATGGCTTTGGTGTATAATGCTGAAATATATTTTTTATACTGCTTTCAGGAAACATACTTTCAGTCCTTTCTTAATTTTATATGTCTTGCTGCGTTTCGTTTTCTGTTTATTTCTATGTCTGTATAGTGTTTTTTAGTTGTGTTTACATCTGCATGACCTAATGTGTCGGCAACAAGGTAAATATCGCCTGTTTCCTGATAAAGGTTTGTGCCGTATGTACTTCTAAGTTTATGAGGTGATATATTTTTAAGCTTTACACTTCTGGAAGCGTATTTTTTAACCATATTCTGCACTGCTCTTACGCCTATGCGTTTACCCTGAAGAGAAAGGAAAAGTGCCTCTTCATGTCCTGGCAAAGGTTCTTTATCTTTTCTTAAAAGCATATAGCTTGCAAGGGCATCATGTACTTCGTCACTAAAGTAAAGTATTGTTTCATTTCCGCCTTTTCTTGTAACCTTTACACAGTCATTTGCCAAATCAACATCATTTATATTTATTCCAACACATTCAGAAACTCGCATACCTGTGCCTACAAGTGTTGTTACTATGGCAAGGTCTCGCTCTTTATTTATATCGTGGTAATTTTTTTCATGCTGTGTAAGGTTTCCGCCAAACTCTACCTCATCAAGAAGGTCTGCCGTTTCGTTTACATCAAGACGAACTATGGCTTTATCATGTATTTTTGGTGTATCTATCAAAGAAGCAGGATTTACAGTAACTTTTTCTCTTTTAAGGAAATATTTATACATGCTTCTTATGGCTGCCAGTTTTCTTGCTTTGCCTTTTTCATCATTTTGGTATGTTTTAAGGCGGTCACTGTCTTCTGTTACGTATTCTTTTTCGTAATATGTAAGGTATTCCAAAAAAGCATCTATATCCTGAGGAGATATTGTATTAAGTAAGTCAACTGTAAGGCTTCTAACTGCTTTGCCTTTAAATGAGTCATATGCTTCTATGGCATAATTGAAAAAAAGCCTAAGGTCGTACGCATAATTAAGTCTTGTGGCAGCTGATGTATTTCGCTGGGCAAGGCTTCTGAAAAATTCTTCACAAAACTTTGGAAGGTCAGGCATTATTTCTCTAAGACGAGTTATATTTAAATTTTTCTGCTGTTCGTAATAGCTTAATTCTGCCATATTTTACTCACCTTAATTCTTACTTTTCCCAGCCACGAATATTGCTTCTTGAAATAGCACTGAAAACTTTTCCGTCAAGATTTGTATATGTTTTTGAAAGCTCATGTATAAGCTCTTTTATTTCCTGACGCTTTGTTTCGCCATCAGCAGGGCATGGGCTTTTTACTATTGAAATTTCGTTTTGTTTTATATAGCTTTTTGCCTCTTTTTCTGGTACATACATAAGAGGACGTATAGAGTAGAGTTTTTTTCTATCAAGGTATGACACTGGAGCAAATGTATTTATTCTGCCCTCAAAGAAAAGTGACATAAAAAATGTTTCTATAATATCGTCTTTATTATGTCCAAGGGCAATTTTATTACATCCAAGGCTTTCTGCCATATCATTTAATGCACCTTTACGCATTTTAGCACAAAGTGAGCATGGATTTTTTTCTTTTCGTTCTTCAAATATTATCTGACCTATGTCTGTTTCTATAACAGTATAGTTTACACCTATTTTGTCACAAAGCTCTTTAACTGCACTGTAGTCACTTCCTGGAAGACCAAGAGATACTGTTATAGCTTCTATTTCAAACTTTTTTGGGTAAAATCTTTTTAAATCGTTTAATGCCAGCAAAAGGCATATACTATCCTTACCGCCTGAAATGCCTATGGCTATTTTATCGCCGTCTTCTATCATTTTATAATCGTCAACAGCTCGGCGTACGTAGCTTAAAAGTCTTTGATGCTTCATTTTGTAATCCTCCTTAAAGATACATTATATACAAATTTAATGGGAATTTAAAGAGTATATTTATATAGGTGAAAAAATGGCAAATGGAAATGTTATGATACATGAATTGTAGAAAAAACAAAAATGTCCGCCTTTGGTGAACAGAAAATAGAAAAAAATGCCGAAAATTACAATTTTATTAATTTTATGGCAAACACTTATTGCAAATATTTTTGGCAATAATTATAATTATCTCTATATATTTAATTAAAATCGGATAAAACTACACTCGGAAAGAGAGATGTTTTTATGTCTATAGAAAAAGAACTTTATGACGAACTAGTGGACAGAATAATAAAGTATCACCCTACAAAAGACTTTTCAATGCTTGAAAATGCCTTTAATCTTGCTGTGTCTGCACACAAGGGTCAGCTTAGAAAATCAGGTGAGCCTTATATTATTCATCCTTTAAAAGTAGCCTATATATTGGCAGACCTTGAGCTGGATATGGAAACAATAGTATCTGGAATACTTCATGATACAATTGAAGATACTCAATATTCTTATGATGATATTGAAAGAATTTTTGGCGAAGAGGTTGCAAACCTTGTTGACGGCGTTACAAAACTGGGACGTCTTTCTTATTCTGTGTCTGTTTCAAAGGAAGAAATACAGGCGGAAAACTACAGAAAGATGTTTATGGCTATGGCAAAGGACATAAGAGTTATACTTATTAAACTTGCCGATAGACTCCATAACATGCGTACCCTTAATTATATGACTGCTGCAAAGCAGAAAGAAAAGGCACAGGAAACACTGGATATATACGCTCCTTTAGCTAACAGGCTTGGTATTTCCAAGGTTAAGGTTGAAATGGAGGATTTATGTTTTAAATATCTTTATCCAGAAGAATATAAAGATCTTGTGGCAAAAATTGACCTTAAGAGAGAAGAATGTCTTACTTATGTAAATAGTATTGTTGCTCAGCTTAAGGAAAAGATGGAAGAGTCTTCAATAGAGGGCAAGGTTTACGGAAGAAACAAGCATCTTTTTAGCATATATAAAAAGATGAAAAACCAGAACAAGACATTTGACCAGATTTACGACCTTTTTGCTGTAAGAGCTATTGTAAATACTGTAAGGGACTGTTACGCAGTTTTAGGTATTGTACATGATATGTATAAGCCTATGCCTGGCAGATTTAAAGATTATATTGCCATGCCTAAACCTAACATGTACCAGTCACTTCATAATACTCTTATAGGTCCAAATGGTGAGCCTTTTGAAATTCAGATAAGAACATTTGAAATGCACCGTACAAGTGAATACGGTATTGCTGCACACTGGAAATACAAAGAAGGCGGCAGCAGCAATACAACAGCCAGCGAGCAGGAAAAACTTTCATGGCTTAGACAGATACTTGAATGGCAGACATCCATGAGCGACAACAAAGAGTTTATGGATACTTTAAAAACAGACCTTAACATATACGACGACCAGGTTTATGCATTTACTCCACAAGGTGATGTTTTAAGTCTTCCAGCAGGCTCTACACCGATTGACTTTGCCTATATGATTCACACAGCCGTAGGTAACAAAATGGTTGGTGCAAGAGTAAACGGCAAAATAGTTACATTTGACTACAAAATTAAAAACGGCGACAGAATTGAGATTTTAACAAGCCAAAACTCAAAAGGCCCTGGCAGCGACTGGCTTAACCTTGCCAAAAGCTCACAGGCAAGAACTAAAATTAATCAGTGGTTCAAAAAAGAGCTTAAAGAAGAAAATATTATTAAAGGTCGTGAGCTTCTTGCAGCTGATGCAAAGAAGAAGGGCTTTGTTCTTGCAGACCTTATGAAGCCTGAATGGATAGATGCCATATACAGAAAATATGCTTTCAAAAGCTGGGACGCTATTTGTGCAGGTGTTGGCTTTGGCGGCATAAAAGAAGGCCAGATTATAAACAGGCTTATTGAAGAATACAGAAAAGAAACTAAGAAAAATCAGACTGCTGAAGACATTATCAAAAAAATGGAGGAAACAGCAGCCATCAAACATACACCAAGAAGCAAGAGCAGAAGTGGCGTTATTGTAAAAGGCGTTGGAGATGTGGCAGTTAGATTTTCACACTGCTGTAACCCTGTTCCTGGTGACGAAATTGTCGGCTTTGTTACAAGAGGCAGAGGCGTTTCCATACA
Source organism: uncultured Lachnospiraceae bacterium (assembly GCA_944380405.1). GTDB lineage: Bacteria > Bacillota > Clostridia > Lachnospirales > Anaerotignaceae > HGM11808. The sequence goes on along the minus strand of CALWHO010000068.1, from coordinate 1,636 downwards.
CCGTACAGACTGCGTCAATATTATTAATCTTAACGAGTTTGAACGTCACAGACTTATTGATGCAGAATGGGATACAGAATGTAAGAGAGATATGAGCTTTACTGCAGAGGTAAAGATTATATGCGGCGACAGAGTTGGTCTTGTGCTTGACATATCAAAGGCTATTGCCGACGAGGGTATACTTATAAAGAGTTTTAACACCCGTACTACAAAAGACGGCACAAGCATACTTAATGTTATAATGGTTATTAAAGATACTGACCAGCTTGAAAAAATATGTACTAAATTTAAAAACATACCAAGCGTTGACGAAATTGAAAGAGTCAGCGGCTAAGTTTATGGGAGGTTATTATGAGAGCTGTAATTCAGCGTACAGGATATGCGTCAGTTAAAGTAGACGGCAAGACAGCAGGAGAAATTGGCAAAGGTATTATGGTTCTTGTAGGATTTCAGTCTTCAGATAATGAAAAAGTAATGGACTATATGCTTGATAAGACTATTAATTTAAGAATATTTGAAGACGAAAATGACAAAATGAATCTTTCATTAAAAGATATAGACGGAGAGCTTCTTATTGTGCCAAACTTTACTCTTTACGGTGATGCCAGAAAGGGCAGAAGACCTGGATATTCCAGTGGTGCTTCACCAGCAGAGGCAGAGGGCATGTTTGCAAGATTTGTTGAAAAGGCACAAAATGCAGGACTTAAAAAAGTTCAAAGCGGTATTTTTCAGGCAGAAATGAAAGTTGAGCTTTTAAATGATGGTCCTGTAACACTGCTTTTGGACAGCGACAGATTATTTTAAGGAGGAAGCCTATATGAAACTTTTAAGCCATGTAGTAAGAAGCATGGATCAGAATGTATATATATATTTTGATGAAAACACAAATGAAGGTGTTATAATAGACCCAGGCAACGACGGAAAAGACATTGAGGATATTGTTAAATCAAACGGTATAGACGTTAAGGCAATACTCCTTACACATGGTCATGGTGACCACATTGGTGCTGTGCCATATTTAAAAGAGGCTTTCGGCTGTCCTGTAGGTGCTCATAAATGGGAGATACCTGTACTTGAAGACGAAAGAGCCAATCTTTCAGGAATGATATTTGGTTCTCTTGCATTTACACCAGACATTATTTTTGAAGACGGCGATGAATTTTCATTTGGCAGCTGCACACTTAAAGTTATACACACTCCTGGACATACTCAGGGCGGTGTGTGTTACTATGACGAAAATATGCATGTGCTTTTTTCAGGAGATACTCTTTTTTATGCTTCAATAGGCAGAACAGATTTCCCTAATCCGCCTATGAAAGACGGCATAGGATATCCTTCAAGCGAAAACTATGCAAGACTTATGAAGTCTTTAAAAGAAAAGATATTTACTCTTCCAGAAGAAACAGTTGTTTTTCCTGGACATGGAAACAAGACAAGCATAAGATTTGAGAAAAAGTTTAATCCATTTGCTAAATAATAAAAATAGGACGCAAGTAATGCTTTGCGTCCTTTAAGGGTGTCGAAAATATCGACACCCTTTCGTCAAAGGCTCATTTCATTCAAGCCTTTGACGAGCAGGCATAAGTATAAAGCAGTGGTTCCCTCGGCTAAAAAGCCTTGAAACTCCTGCTTTTCC
>CALWHO010000067.1 GCA_944380405.1 uncultured Lachnospiraceae bacterium | reverse complement strand
AAGGCTTGCAACAGCATTTCCTGTAAGCATTGATGTAAATACTGTGCCTGAAAATACTATTAAAGTATAGAGTATATACTGGAATATCCATTCCAAAAGGAATGAGAATTTTACAATATAATTTACCTCCAGCATTGTAAGTTTAAGAATTATAAGCACAAGTACATTTACAAAAACAGGTATAATAAGAAGAAAAAGACCTGTTGATATATTTGAAACGTAAAGTGTTTTTCTCTTTAATGGAAGACCATGTATACATGAAACAGAGCCTGCGTTATACAGGTAGTTAAAAAGCAGTATTGCCGTTCCAATAGAAAAAATTACTATCCAAATCATTGAAAGTGATGTTGAACTCATAAAACGGACATGTGCCATTTCTTCTGTCCATGACCTTACATCATAGCTGTTATATATAAGTGGCAGAATAGTTGTTACAAAAATTGCAATACTTTCCAATACAGCTATCCACCAAAATCTTTTTAAATTGGATTTAATTACGCTTTTATTAAATAATAAGGTTTTCGAATTCATATCCCATACCTCCAAGCTCATATATAAATACTTCCTCAAGACTGAGAGGGAGAATGTCCAGTATAAGAGGATTGTACTGGTTTATAGTATCTTTAATCTTTTCTATACTGCCCTTTACAATTAAAAGGTTTACACTGCCAAATGTGGAAGAGTGAAGTATTTCAAGACTATTTTTTAATTCATCAGGCATTTTATCAAGGAAAGCCGTCTGAACTTTATGGATATTGCCTTTAACATCATCAAGTGACTTTTCTATTACTACTTTGCCTTCATACATTATGCCTACGTGGTCACATACATCTTCAAGCTCTCTAAGGTTATGGCTTGAAACAAGCACTGTAAGGTCATTTTCAGCTACTGCCTGAAGAACAATTTTCCATGTGTTTCTTCTCATAACTGGGTCAAGACCATCTACTGGTTCATCAAGTACCATAAGGCGAGGCTTTGCACAAATTCCAAGCCAGAAAGCAACCTGTTTTTGCATACCCTTTGAAAGACGGCGAACCTTTCTGTTTACGTCTATGTTATAAAGAGGTTTAAGAGCTTCAAACATTTCCCAATCCCAGTTTGGATAAAGACCTTCGTAATATTTTGCCATATCCATAATTGAATAAGTAGGGAAGAAATAAAGGTCATCACATATATATACAATATCTTTTTTTGCATCAATATTTTCGTATATTTGTTTTCCGTCAAACTCTATTGAGCCACTGTCGGGACGATATATACCCATAAGATTTTTAATAAATGTTGTTTTGCCTGCACCATTTGGCCCAATAAGACCATATACAGAGCCTTCCTTTACATTTATATTAAGGTTATCAAGGGATTTAAAGTTTCCGAAGCTTTTTGTAAGGCCAGTAACTTTAATCATTGACATCATCCTCCTTGTAATATTTTTTTATAATTGCTGTAACCTCTTTTTTATCGGCCTTAAGAATGGTGAGTTCATTTAGTACTTCATCAAGTTTTCTATTCAGGTCGGATATTTTTTTTTCTTTCAATACTTTATCAACTGATGATACAAAATATCCTTTAGAACGTATTGAATATAAATATCCTTCGTTTTCCAGTTCTTTATAAGCCTTTTGTATTGTGTTTGGATTAATTGCTAAAAATGATGCTGCCTCTCGAACAGATGGTATTTTCTGGTTTTCTGTTAAAATTCCTTTTATTATAAGGTCTTTTGTTTTTTCTTTTATCTGTTCATAAATAGGGCGGGTATCATGTAAGTCTAACTGTATCATGTAAGTCCTCCTTCCCATATTAACTACTGTACTATAAGAGTAATACAGTTTGAATGTCTTTTCAATTACACAAATCTTAACAAAAATTACAACTTTCTTAAGGCAAAAAAAACAGCCATTTTTTTGGCTGTTTAAAATTTCGTGTCTATTATTTTTTCTGCAATACTTTTTTCTTTGTTTGAAAACATGGATAATATTAAAACTATAAGTATGTTTTTGATATACATTGCGTTTTTTGATTTTACCATTTTGCTTTCAATTTTTCCAAAAATGTCGCCGTTTAAAATATCGTCTATTGTAAGGGAAACAGAAGTTTTTTGTATTTCAACAAATGTTTTATAAATATTTTCCAATATTTTTGAGTCAGGGTTTTCGTTAAGCTCATTTGTAACAGGACTTAGAAGTTTTTTAATATCATTTATGGAAAGCATATATTTAAGATGATAAATAAGTATAAGCATCATAATATGGTTTTTGTTATATTTCTTCTTAACAGGAGAAGGGAATATTTTTGCCTTAGCATAATTATTTATCATTGTTTTTGTAAGTATTTTATCGTCTTTATTTCTTTTAAAAGACGATAATTTTGTTTCCATAAATGTTGTTACCTGATCCATATATAAATCTATATCGGGAATATCTGTTATATCTATAATATCCATAGAGGATGCAGTTTCAAATATTTCCTTAAGTTCCTCTGAATAATCCATAAAATCACCTCGTTTTATAAAAATGGATTAACATAGAAGTAATTATATAGTATTTATAACTATGTATCAAGTTTTTTATATAATTTTTTTTAATATGGGTATTGTTTTTTTGTATTTAAAGGTATAATATTGATATATCGACATATAGTATTAAAAACTACTTATTGAAATAGAGGTGTTATATTATGGAAAAAAGAATTAAAGACCCTGTAAGTGCAGCTACTCATTTTATAGGATTTTTGGCAGCAATACCTGCTATAATATGCCTTATTATAAAAAGCTTTCAGGAGGCTTCAATAATACATGTGGCGGCATTTACTGTTTTTGGCATATCTCTTTTGCTTCTTTATGGTGCAAGCACTGTTTATCATGCACTTCCTGTTAAAAAAGAAACTGAAGTTAAGCTTAGAAGAATTGACCATATGATGATATTTGTGCTTATTGCAGGGACATATACCCCTGTATGCCTTATTAATTTAAGGGGTGTTGTAGGATGGAGTCTTTTAGCTCTTGTGTGGGCATTTGCCATAGGTGGAATACTGCTTAAAATATTTTGGCTTAATGCTCCAAGATGGCTTTCAACTGCCATATATGTAATTATGGGCTGGCTTGTGATACTTGCTTTTTACCCTCTTGAAAAGGCGGTACCAATAGGCGGAATAGCTCTTTTGGCAGCAGGCGGAGTTATATATACATTAGGTGCTGTTATATACGCCCTTAAATGGCCAAAGTTTAATTTTAAGAGATTTGGATTTCACGAAATATTCCATTTATTTGTAATGGGTGGAACAGCTCTTCATACGATATTTATGTTTGCCTATGTACTTTAAAAAAAGTATATTGAAACAATATGAATTTTAATGTATAATTTTCCCATTATGCTTATTTGGCATAGTATAAGGGAGGATTGACATAAATGAATGAGCTTTTAAGAAATCTGATTTTTATTTGTCCACTTGTTTTTATAGCAGGATTTATAGATTCTGCTGCTGGAGGAGGCGGTCTTATATCACTTCCGGCATATTTGGCAGCAGGTATACCGCCACATTTGGCAGCTGCTACAAATAAGTGTTCATCTACTTTTGGAACAATATTTTCAACAGCAAACTTTATTAAACAGGGTAAAATTAAATTTACAGCGGCATTTCCGGCAGCTATAGCAGCTCTTGTAGGCAGTCCCATAGGAGCTGCACTTAATATTATGGCTGATGACCAGTTATTAAGATATATTATGATTGTGGCTGTAATTGCAATAGCTATATTTATATGTGTTAAAAAAGATTTTGGGTCAAGTGACAGTTCTGGTAAACATTCCAAAAAGAAAATAATAGTTATTTCTGTTATAATAGGTCTTATTATAGGCTGTTATGATGGATTTTTTGGTCCAGGAACAGGCACATTTCTTATTATAGCATTTTCTGCTTTTGCGGGCTTTGACCTTCTTACATCTTCCGGTAATGCAAAACTTGTAAATCTTGCCTCAAATGTTGCGGCATTTATTACATTTGCCATAAACGGTAATATAATATGGTATATAGGTCTTCCGGCAGCTGTATTTGGCATAGCAGGAAATATTTTAGGGTCAAGAATGGCACTTAAAAAAGGCGCTAAATTTATAAGACCTATGTTTATAGTTATACTTGTTATTTTATTTATTAAAATGTTTGCCATGTAAAGAGGAGAGAAATATATGAGCAAAATACTTGTTATTCTTACAGGAGGCACAATAGCCTGTGAAAATACAGATGCAGGTCTTGTTCCTTTAAAAGGAAAGGAATATTTTATAAATATATTAAAAGAAATATCACCTGAGGAATTTGACGTAAGTGAATTAATGAGTATAGATAGCTCTGATATGGGTGTAAGAGAGTGGAATATAATAGGAAATGAAATCTGTCGTGTAAAAGACAATTATTCAGGAATTATTATTTGTCACGGCACTGATACAATGGCTTATAC
>CALWHO010000066.1 GCA_944380405.1 uncultured Lachnospiraceae bacterium | reverse complement strand
CTTCTCCTTCTTTTGTTAACGAAACATAATTACGTATTTTTCTTTTAATACATACATCTGTAATAAATCCATATCCCATTTCGGCATCCATACGAGGGCTGTTGCCAGCATCAGGGTCGCCATTTGGATTGCCATTTTCAACATCAAAAAGCATTACAAAATCATATCTGTTATTAATCATAATTTATTCCTCCTCAGTATTATTTTCGCTATTTTCTGCATTTTTAGTAAAAAAGCTTTGGTACTGCTGATAATAACCAATCATAAATCTTCCCTGATCCGTTAAAAGCAATATATCTGGAAATTCATTTTCAAGCTGGTCTATAATTTCCTCAATTAATTTATTGTAGTATGTAGAGTGAGTTGATTTTTTCAAATGGTTTTGTGCCAGCTTAAGTATTTTAGGAAACACAATTGACGGTCTTGATGATGCCGCTGCAAAATATGAGTCCTTAATAGTGCTGTTTAAATTATTTCCCATGGCATCTTGCTGAAGCTTTTCAAGTACAGCAAAAAGACGTCCACATAAATATGCCGGGTTTTTATTTTCTTTATCCAAAGACATTTTTATTTCCTCCCTTTTATTTAAAATTCTTGATTTTCTGTTTATACACGCTTTTATAATTCCTGCCCTGTTACTGTTAAAGGCAATTTTATCTGTTTTTACACGTCTTATAGTTTCAAAAAGCAATGCCTGAGGGTAGTTTGTGCCATAAATAGCAGCTTCAAATATTTTCGTCATAAGCTCAGGGTTTACCTTTCCATTGCTGCTTTTAGGAGAAATCAGTTCTCTTTTTATAACCCAAAATGGTATTGGCTTCATATTTTCTGAAATCTGCAAGTCAAGCTGATGCTGGGCTATATTAGACAAAATATCAGCTGCCTTTTTCTTGTATATAAATTTCAATGAAAGGCGTGATGAATTAGGCTTTAATCCAAACATATAGAAATCTACATTCTCGTTAATACCTGTTATGGCAGAAACCCTTTGTGATGTAATATTTCCTTTTTTTGCATCAAGCATCATTTTTGAGAGCATGTCATTTGTACTTTTATCATCCATATCATCAAAATCATCAAATAAAATCATAGACATAATATCGTCATCGTCTTGTTTATTGCTCATTGCCCAATGTATTACAGTAACATCATCAAATAAATTCCTGTTCTTTTTAGAACTAAGCAAATAGTTAAGGGCTTTTGTATATTTCCTCATTATTCTTTGGGAAATATTGCTGTTATATGACTGCTCATTGCCGTATGAACTTTCAGATGAGTTATTAAATCCAATTAAAACAGATCCTGTTGCAAGTCCACCTGGCACACCTTTAATTTTATCGTGTATTCTTGAAATAGCTTCTTTTTCACCGGTTACGGCACACTGAGCAATTACATCATTTTTATTTTCTTCTGATGATTTTTCATAATATTTAAGCCATTTTCCTAAAACCATTTCATCTTTATGAAGAAGCTTATCTATTTCACCTCTTAGGCAAAAAGCAAAATTTGAATTTGAATATTTTTTTATTATGGCTAATAAATGTATGTTTTCCAATTCTTCTTCTGGGTTCCAGTTTTCAATAAATTTTCTGTAGGCATTTATAACAGGTGAATTTAAACCTTCCAAAAATTCTAAGTTTGTTTTTACAAAATCATCATGGGATTTTTGGGCTTTATTTGTTTTGTCGGAAGTTGTAAATATATCTTTGTCTTTATCAAAATTTAATCCAAACAAATACAGCGCTCTATGCTCAATAATATTTGAACAAATCCCCGGCTTTTCGCTTCTTTTTGGCATAATTTCAGTTTTATTTTTTTCACATTCAATTAAACTGTCTATTTTGCCATCTTCCCTAAGACAAACAATATAATTAATATTTACTTTGGAATATTCATCAGATAAAACTTTTCCTTCCTGCGATAAAATGTCATAATATTCCGAAAGTGCCTGTATCAGCATTTTAATCCCTCCCTGTATCTTGCTACATCTATAACGCCCTTTATCATATGAGGTCTATAGTATACAGTATCGGCTTTATCTGAAAATTTCGGGTTTTCCCAGTCTCCGTTTATAGGTATTCCCTTGTCTTTAAACATAACCTTATAGCTCATAAAGCCTAAATCCACATCTCCAAGAGATACTATCTTAGGAGAAATTTCTTCCAAATTAAAATCCTCAACAACGCATATCTTTTTAACAGGAAACTCACTGCAGCCAAGGCATGGGCTTCTGAAAAACTGCCCCTTTTCAAGTCGTCTTTTTATAATGTTGTAATGCTTATTTTCAGAGTCCTCCTCATTTTCATTTTTTAAACCTGTAAGTTCAAAATGAAATAAAACGCCATATTTTACATTTTTTAATATCATAGCTGCTCTTTGGCTGCGTACATCCGAGGTGTAAATAGATAAGTCCACTTCTTTTCCGCTCATCTTGCTTTTTACGGCAGAATAAAGCACTTTGTCCTTAACTTCATTTCTTCGCACATTCATAAATTCAATAGGATTAAAAATAATAATTTTGTCTATTACATATCTAATTGCAGGCTTCCAGTAAATGCTTTTAAGTATTCCCTCAAGCGCTCCTGGCGTAGGCACATCATAACTTACCCTTTCAACTTTCATTTCAGGTCTTGTAAAGCAGGCATAGTCGCCCTCTATAATAATTTTAAAACCATACATTAATAACCGCCCCCTAATAACTATAAAAAATAATCCTGTGCTTCAAATATAACTCCCGTTTCTTTGTTGTAATAATCACTGTTTGTAAGACACCATATTCCGCTGCCAAAATCATCAACTACATTTTGCTGCCTTAAAATTTCAAACTCAAAAGCATATACGGAAAATGTATATTTTTGAAGCTTTCTTATATCTCCATATCCATTTTTAATTATATCCTCCACAAGGGCTTGGCTTATGTCATCACATACAGCAATAACTGATATGCTGTCGCTTTCAATTAAACTAAAATCCCTTGAATACTCCTCAAAAGGAATTGAGCGTATATCCTGTGTGTACTGATACATAGCATTTTTTGTAATCTTTTCATTTTCAACCTCAAACACCTTATTGTAGTAATAATCAATACATTCCCTTGATGATATATCTTTGTATTTTTCAAAAATCCCTCTTGTTATTTCAGCATTAATATCTTTTTTAGGCTTTCCTTTTTCTTCTTCAAACTCAAAAACAAAAACATCTGCTGTTTGTCTTTTGCCTTCTCTGTTGCACCTTCCTCCAGATTGCAGTATATGCTCCAGTCCTGACATTTCGCGAAAAACAGTATAAAAATCCATGTCAACTCCTGCCTCAATTAATGATGTGGATATAACAACAATTTTTCTCTCGTCAGGTATTAAATTAATATCCTCAAATTCCTGTTCCAGCTTTAACATTTCGCTTTTTATTTCATTAATGACACGACTTCTATCAAAAGACGTCATATATGTAGAAAGATGATATTTTTTACATTGACACATTTCATAAATCTCTCTTGCGGTTTTTCTTTTATTAACAATAATTAAACTTGTTGGAAAACTTCTTGCCCTTTCAATTAAATTTTCTTTGGATATTTCGTTAATATTATGATAATTACACTTTTTAAAATAGTTAAATAGACTATAATCACCAATAAGATTTTTAATTGAAACGGAAGGCATAACATACCTATTTATTAATTTTTCAAAATCTGGCATTGTAGAAAAAAAAAAAATTGCTTTACTATTTAAATATTTAGTTATAAATGAAACACCCTCAATGCAAGGCTGCAAATATTTTAAAGGCATTGTATGAACCTCATCAAAAACTAATATGCTATCTGCCATATTGTGCATTTTTCTAAGCCTGCTTCGTTTGTTGGAATATATGGACTCAAAAAACTGCACAGCTGTTGTAATAATAATCTGTGCATTCCAGTTTTCGGTTGCATGTTTTACAATTAATTTATAATCCTCATCTCTTTTGGTATCATCTTCAATTGTAAATGTTGATTGATGACGTAAAATATTCCCATAGTTGCCAAAAACTTTTTCAAACACCTCTGCCGTCTGATCAATAATACTGTTATATGGGATAATATATATAATTCTTTTTTTATTTTCATTAATTGCTTTTTCTAAAGCAAATTTCATGCTACAAAGTGTTTTGCCACTTCCTGTTGGCATATTCATTATAAATATGTCTGCATTTTCACAAACATTTGAAAACACCTGGTTTTGAATACTTGTTCGGCATTTTTGCAGTTGAGTTTTACATACAAATGAATTTAAAACATAATTTATATTTTTTAAGCACATTTTAAAATCAGAATTAAGTTCATTTTCAATTATTCCATTACAAAATTGGGCTGTATCAACAGAATCTGCATCAACTAAGCATGAATAGCAATATCTTGTAAAAAAAGCAAATTTATCAATTAATATATTTTTATTTGTACAATCTTTAGCTATTAAATTAGCAAATTCTTTACTATCAATTGATGGAATATCTAATTCTTTTTCGTACTGAAAATAGTCTTCAAATGTTCTTTTCATTCTCCCCATAAGAGTAGTCATGTCCGATGAATCTGTTGAAAAACCTCCATTTGGAATACCTGTATGATGTCCCGCAATGCAATACATCATAATATATGCAAGGGCACTTTTATATTTTTTATTAGCTTCAATAGCACCGCATACTGAATGTTCAACTTTTATATTTTTCCCATTAATTCTTTCTTGAAATGAAAATTGATATTTTCCTATATCATGAAGTAAACCAATTGAATACATAACTTTTTTAAGCTCAGAAATAGAATATTTTTCACATAATAAAGCTGTACTTTCACTATGTTCTTTAACTGACTGAATTTCATTAGTTGTATCGTTAATATGTGCCTTATACATTATCAATCCTTCTTTCATTTCAACAATCAACAAATTCATTTTAAATATAACAAAATATGAAGCTAATTTCAACATTTTGCAAAATTAAACAAATATATTATCTATTATTTTTATCAAAAAGTACATCTCAAACCAAATTTCAATCATAATTCACCGTCATAATATATAATAAAGATTATTAATCTCTAACATTTATATATATTTAATTGCTGTAAAAATAAAAAAATATATCTTACTGTTTTGCTTCTAACTTTGAAGTCGTCAAACCGAATATTTATTTATAATATAAATGATTTTTTTGACAAATATAACCCTGTTTTAGGCAGAAAAAAACGGCTAAAACCTAAAGGTTTTAACCGTTTTTTGTAAAAGAGCCGAAAACGTGACTCGAACACGCGACCCGCTCATTACGAATGAGCCGCTCTACCAACTGAGCTATTTCGGCAAAATGCTTAACATTTATTATAATATATCTATAATTTAATTGCAATATTATTGAAATTTAAAAAGGCCTGAACAAAATGTCCAGACCCTTAGGCAAACTAAATTATTCTTCAACATCGTCTTCGCAGCATGTGCAATCTTCGTCATCACACTCGAAGTCATCATCAAAATAATCTTCGTCGTCATCCCAATCTTCGATTTCATCGCTGTTCTTTTTAATAAGAAGTGCTGCTACTCCAACAGCAACTGCCACAACAGCAATTAAAACACCAACAAGGATATAAAGATTTTTCTTTTCCTCTGAGCTTCTAAATTCAGAAAGAACTGTTTTAAAATCGTCAACACTCATTTTCATAATTTAGCCTCCTTAAAATAGATTACAGTAATTCTTAAAAAAATTCTTTTTACTGTAAAAATTACTTTTGTTAAGCTCGCTGTATTCCTGGTAAGCTTTTTTTAATATCTGTCTTTCGTCGTTAAACTTAAGCAGATGATAAGCTTCGTGAAATTTGTAAAAACCTGCATCGGCAAAGTATTCTTCACTTTGTGGCTTATTGTAGAAGGAGTCTGTTTCCATAAGATACCAGTGCACCGTCTTATTTATCATATCCTCTCCGCCACGGAAACTATACTGTGTTTTCCCTACATATTTAATTATAGATGCTTTTGAACCTGTTTCCTCATTCACCTCTCGCAAAGCGGTTTCGCTGTGCTGTTCACCCTCTTCAACTGTGCCTTTAGGCAGAACCCAGCCCATATATTTACCGTTTTGATTTTTGTAGAGAAGAAGTATTTTCCATTTGTGAATAACGATGCCGCCGCAGCTGACTGCCTCGATCACATCAATACCTCCGTTAAAAAAACATAATCACTGTAATAAGTATACAACGATTTAGCTTTTTTTTCAAGAAATATCGACATTAGATTTAATCTGCATAACAAGCATCTTTTTAAGTCCGTTTTTCCACAAAAAATACATATAGGGTGTAAAAATTAAAAGATACAATACCCCTGCTGATATTACAATATTATTATATATCCCATGTAGCAGAAAAGACACCGCAAAGGCAGGCAAAATATTGCTTTTTTTGAATACACCATTTTTACCCCCTGCATAATAATACCCCATTGTTATGCCAAATAAAAAATGCCCAGGCACAGAAAATATTGCCCTTTCAACAGCCGTTGAAACTCCTCCCAAAATTGGGTGATATACATATATAAGGTTTTCAGAGGAAGCAAAGCCAAGAGAAACAAGGCACGAATACAGCACAAAATCAAAAGGTCTATCAAAATGCCTGTTTTCACTTGATAAAAAATATAAAAATACAGCCTTAAATAATTCTTCCAATAAAGCCGATGATATATAC
>CALWHO010000065.1 GCA_944380405.1 uncultured Lachnospiraceae bacterium | reverse complement strand
TATCTTTTGCAAGGCATAATACGTCCTGTAAATTAGTAAACTATCATAAATTCGTCATTTTGAACAATGTAGTTCTGATCTCTGAACATCTGATTGTTGGCTTTAAGGGCATTATTAATGTGGTGCTGAATTTCAAGGTTTTCAGGGTCTGAAAGGTTTTCAAGGTTAAAGAATTTTTCAGCCTTTCTAACACCTTCCTGTGTAAGAACAACGCTCTTTGCCTTTTCGTCAACAACAAAGTCGCCTTCTTCAATAAGCTCTTCTCTTGTAATAGCGTTAAGAGCTTCTTCTTCATTAACAATACGGCCCTTTGTAAGCATTTTTGCAAACTGGTCTGCTATTGTATAAAGCTGTGTGCTTTTAGCACCACTGCCAGAAATAATAAGAGGAGTTCTGGCTTCGTCAATAAGTATGGAGTCAATTTCGTCGATTATGGCGTAATGAAGACCACGCTGAACCATGTTTTCTTTTCTTACAACCATGTTGTCTCTAAGGTAATCGAAACCAAGCTCGTTATTTGTGGCATAAGTAATGTCACAGTTATAAGCTTCTCTTCTTTCGTTGCTGTCCATGCTGTTAAGTATAACGCCTACAGTAAGACCAAGGAATCTGTGAACCTGACCCATTTCGTCAGCGTCACGTTTAGCAAGGTAGTCGTTTACAGTTACAATGTGAACGCCTTTTCCTTCAATAGCATTAAGGTATGCTGGAAGTGTAGCAACAAGAGTTTTACCTTCACCTGTTTTCATTTCGGCAATACGTCCCTGATGAAGTACAATACCACCTATAAGCTGAACACGGAAATGTCTCATACCAAGTGTTCTTACAGCAGCTTCTCTTACAACTGCATAAGCCTCTGGAAGAAGATCATCAAGACTTTCGCCATCAGCGTGTCTTTTTCTGAACTCGTCAGTTTTTGCTCTAAGCTCTTCGTCTGAAAGAGCTTTCATCTGATCTTCGTAGCTTTCAATTTTGTCAACAATAGGAATTATCTTTTTAATTTCTTTTTCACTATAATTCCCGAAAATCTTTTCTAAAAGACTCATTTTTGATTTTCACCTCATATATTTAGCATATAAACAGCAGACCGCCTATTTATTTAAAAAGCTGTCTGCCTATGATTTTACAGTCATCCATCATTTATATTAACAGATACAGCCCTTTTCAGCAACAAAAAACTTAATCTCTTAATAAAAAAGTAACAATTTAACCGTCATATGTAGCTCTGCGGAATAAAATCCGCAGTTTTTAGATTAGAAATTTTTAGTATGCACTGTCGTTATTTCCGTAATAACCGCCTGTGCCGTATCCTGTGCCATAATAGCCTGCACCATTTTCGTCTGTATAATATCTTCCGTCATAGACATCATTATAATATCCGTCATTTGTGTCATACATCATGTTGTCTGTTTCTCTTTCAAGTGTTCTGCCAAGGTTGTTGCCTGTGCTGTCTGAAGAACAACCGCAAAGGCACGCTGCCGTTATAGCTGAAACAGTAATAACCATAGTTAATTTTTTCATAAATACCCTCCGTAAAAAAAATATTTTACTACAGAGTTATTTTGCTGTAATATCTAATTATAATACTTATTTTTAAATTACAATTTATGAAAATTTTTCAATATATGGAGGTTTTTATGACTGCAGAAAGAAAATGCGGGATACTTCTTCATCCTACAAGCTTTCCTTCTCCATACGGCATTGGAGATTTAGGCAAAAGTGCTTATGAATTTATAGATTTCCTTGAAAAAGGCAGCCAGAAAATATGGCAGACACTGCCTCTTTGTCCAACAGGCTTTGGTGACTCACCTTATCAGAGCTTTTCTGCATTTGCAGGTAACTTCTACCTTATAAGCCCTGATGAACTTTTGGAAGAAGGTCTTTTGTCAGCCCATGACTTAAAAGATATACCTGATTTTGACGAAAATAAAACAGACTATGGAAAAGTTATTCCATATAAAACTTCACTTCTTAAAACAGCATTTAAAAACTTTATAGATAGTAAAAGCGACCAGAAAAAATTTAATGCTTTTTGCAGCGAAAATGCTTTTTGGCTTGATGACTACAGCCTTTTTTGTGCTGTAAAGGACTACTATATAGAAAACAGACGATACGAGTTTGAAAGCCCTGCATTTAAAAAGTTTAAGGAAGAAACAACAAAGTTTCTTACAGAAGACCAGCAGAAAGACTATTATTATGGTGCTGTTTGGGTTACATGGGATAAAGACCTTATATCAAGAAACCCTGCTGCTATAAACCATTCAAAAAAACTTTTTGAAAAAGAAATACTTTTTTATAAGTTTATACAGTATAAATTTTTTGAACAATGGGAAAAACTTAAAACATATGCAGAAAAAAAAGATATAGAAATAATAGGCGACATACCTATATTTATAGCATGGGACAGTGCTGATGCATGGGCAAATCAGAGCCTTTTTAACCTTGACTCAAAGGGCTGGCCTATTGAAGTTGCAGGCGTTCCACCTGATTATTTCAGCAAAACAGGTCAGCTTTGGGGCAATCCTGTTTATGTATGGAAAGAACACGAAAAAGACGGCTATTCATGGTGGATAAACCGTATTAAAGCAGCTCTTAAAATATGCCATGTAATAAGAATAGATCACTTCAGAGGTTTTGAAAGCAACTACTGTATACCTTTCGGCATGAAAGATGCAACTATTGGCAAATGGAAAAAAGGTCCCGGAAAGGCTCTTTTTAATGCCATAAAAAAAGAAATAGGCTCTCTTCCTGTAATTGCTGAAGACCTTGGCGTAATTACAGACAAGGTTGAAAAACTTCGTGATGACCTTTCTCTTCCTGGAATGAATATATTACAGTTTGCATTTGACGACAGCGAAAATAACGCATATCTTCCTCATAACTATGTTAAAAACTCAGTTGTCTACACAGGAACTCACGATAACGATACAACACTTGGCTGGTATCAAAGCACAAGCGAAGAATGTCGTGATTATTTCAGACGCTATATGAATTCTGACGGCAACTACCCATCTTTGGACCTTATACGCCTTGCCGTTTCAAGCTGCGCTAACAGAGCAGTGTATCCTCTTCAGGATTTATTGTGCCTTGACCAAAAAAGCCGTTTTAATATACCGGGCGTAAAAGAAAATAACTGGCAGTGGCGTTATAGAAAGGACATGCTTAAAGACGAACATTCTGCATACCTTAGCTATATTACAAAAATATTCAGAAGGTGATAGAGTGTTAAATAAAAGCTTTGCATATTTTGCTTTTTTGTATTGTATGTTTATGCTTTTGGATGTTTTAAGCTTTAATAATATAAGCTCAACATTTAAGTTTTTGTTTATGTTTTCAATATTTTTGTATTCACAAAAAAATACCCAGAACAACTTTATTAAGGCTGCTCTGGGTTTAACTTTAATATCAGACTTTTTTCTTATATTTACAAAATACCATAAAACAGGTATTTTATTTTTTTCTGGTGCAATAATTATGTATATTGCTGCATTTTCCAAAAATAAAAACTTAATTAAATATTCAGTTTTTGCTGCATTTATATTTGCACTGCCATTTATAAAATATCCTCTATATTTAGTATCTATATTTTACGGAGTGCTTTTTTATATAAATCTCTTATTGGTGTATAAAAACTACTTTTTAATATATCCCTGCCTGCCATTTGCTTTTACGCTTTTTGCTTTCTGCGATATATTTGTAGCACTCTACAACTTAACATCAAATGAAATGTTTTATTATTTCATATGGCTTTTTTATGCACCAAGTCAGTATATTATACTGCGTTTTTCCACAAAGTGGTCACCTGAGCGTGTATAACAGAGCTGTCGCTGCCATTTACAAAATATGTATCAACAACATACTCGTTATCTTCTGTTTTATCAACATAAGTTTCCATAACCATGTTAGTGCCTCTGTAGCTTTCGTGCCTGTATACCACTTTCATGTCATAACCGTTCATACTGTCATATATAAAATCAGGCACTTGGTCCATGGCCCATGCTATATACTGGGTGTTGTTTGTGTGTCCGTTGGAGTCTGTCTGGCTTCGTGACACAATAACATTTTCTTTATAATCACATTCTCTTTCAGGCTTTTTAGCCATTTTGAACTTTTCGTTTTCTATTGCAGGCAGCAGCGGCGCTTTATATCTTTCTTTCATTTCTTCAGGTATAGGAAAAGGCTTTCTTTCTTCCAAGTCCATAAAAACCCATTTAGATGCAGCTTTTATAATTACATCGCCTTTTTCGTCTGAAACTAAATAGCTTCTGTTTGCCATAAGGCTTTTGCAGCCGTCAGACCATGTATCTAAAGTTATTTTTTCTCCGCACATAGGCGTTCTTAAAAATTCTATATGCCAGTTTGTAATTACCCAGCCTTTTTTTAAACCTTCAAGGTAATCAAGGGTATACCCAAGAGATGCTGAATGGTTTATTGCCAAGTCCTGCAAAAACATGGCTAAATTGGCTTTTGTAAGCATAAGACGGTGGTTTGTTGTATAGTATGAAATTTCTTTTTTCTCTCTGTAAGCTCCAGTCATAATACACCTCTTTTGCATTATTTTATAAAAGTATACCATAAATTATAAATATTTACTTTATTATAAAAAATATTCAAATTTTTTTAACACTTTTTTAAAATTCTATTTCCATAAAACAAATATCATGGTACAATGTTTAGTAGGTTTAAGTTTAAGGAGGAAACATTAAATGAATTTAAGCGTAGGCGATATTTTAATAATAGTCAGCGTAATTGTAGTAATAGCATTGGGTGTTTTTGTTTATGTTGGTAAGAAAAACTATACAAAAAACCTTGAAGCTCAGGCTTTCATAAACCAGCATAAAATGGTTACACCTATATTGGTTATTGATAAAAAGTATGAAAAACCAACATCAAATAACCTTCCTAAAAATATATATGAAAAGCTTCCAAAAACAGCAAAGTTAAGAAAAATGCCTATTGTTAAGGCAAAGGTTGGCCCACAGATTACAACTCTTCTTTGCGATAAAAACATATATAATAACCTTGCAGTTAAAAAGACAGTTAAGGTTGAGCTTGCTGGAGTATATATTTCAAACATCGTTGGTCTTAATCTTGAAGACAAGAAAAACAAGACTTGGAGAGAAAAACTTGGTCTTTGGATTAAAAAAGCTCAGGATAAGACAAACTCAAGCTACAAATAATAAAACAAAAAGACGGTTTAAAAAAACCGTCTTTTTTTATTTCCTGTTTTTAACTAAAATAGTGTTTTCACATTTTGATACTAAAAAAGCTGCTATGGTAGACAGTATAAATACAGCTATAAAAATCATAATTAAGTATCTTCTGCCGTCATCAACATATTGCCCAAAATATGAACTTTTTATATATTTATCAATCATTTCCTGAAAACAGTAAAATTCAAAACTTATGCTGCCGTAAAACGCCAACACTTTTTTTATAATTCCGTTTTCTTTTGTCTTTTCACAAATGGCAGCTATAATCACACATAAGCCCCATGCTAAAAATACATTTATAAAACAGTTTTCATAAGGCAAATGAAGAGGTATATAGCCTTTATTAAGCATATAGCTTATTGTTCCACTAAAAATAACAAATACTATACTCATCACAATGGTAAGACATGATATACTCTTGCCTTTTTTTGAAATATACCCCATATAAAAGCCCAACATAAAAACAGGTATTCTGCTTATTATGCAGTATAAATCCCCACGAACTAAGTATCCATATTTCCTGCATAAAAGGCATATTATGGCAATAATTACAACCGTAAATACAAGCTTCTTATTTATTTTTTTAAAAATCAAATAATAAAATGGAGCCGCTATATAAAAAACTATAATGCAAGGCACAAACCATAAAAAATTATACATGTTTACAGCAAACTGTTCTACAAAAACAAGCCTTTTTACAAAAAATATTATGCCTTCTCTGGATAAAAGTGTATATACCAAAAGTGCCAAAACATAGGCAGGTGCTATTCTTTTAATCCTACTTTTTATATAATATAAATAATTGATTTTTTCCATTTTTGAAAATGAATAGTAAAGCCCATATGAAGAAAGCAGCAGAAAAATATCAACTCCGCTGTAACCGGTACGCTTCATAAACCATTCAATATTATTTATGAAGCCAATATCCTGAAAAACCATAGGTGCAATATGAAAATAAAAAATCCAAAGAGCCGCAAACCCCATTATAATTTTGCGGTGTTTGGATACAATACTGTAATCCATATTTAGTTCCCTTCTTTTTAAAATCTCTCATTTCTGCTTTATTTTACTTTTATTTTCAACTAATTTCAACATAATATATGCACAAAAAAACAGGCAGATATTTTTTTATCTGCCTGCTTGATAACATATAACAGTAACTTTAACAATTTAACATGGTTTTTTATATAATCAAGGTTTTGCTCCTGTAAATCATAGTTTTTATTTAACTTCTTTACCGTTAAGCAAATTTTTCTTGTTTTTTAATCAAACTCATGTATGTTATCGCCCTTTTAAGAGAACGTCGGTAATTATTCGTTAATTCTGAAATTATTATAAATTTATTTAGTTTAAACTTTTTTTTGCATTTTTATATTTAAACCTCACATCTCAGAATATAACCGACCTTGATTATATTCAAAATATAAAATTTAAATCTTAAGCTGAAATTTAAACCATAAATTTACATAATACAGAATACGGAAATACCTTTTTTCTAAAATTATTTATATATGCTCTGCTTCTGTAGCCACTTTATATTTGCTACAGTACAACCCATAATATATAAGCTTCCAAATAATAATCAATACTTTGTAAACTGTTTTTTTAAAATATTATTATTATATTTAAAAGGAAACTCAGAGAATAATAATTAATCAAGAAAAAGATATGTTTTATACCGCTTATTACGGCAAATATCATAATTTTCCGTAAACTATGATATTTATGGACTTTTTTATTTTTAAAGTCTTTCGTAAATTCATTCACTTTTAAATGTCATATTTTATCTAATTTTAAATATTGACACTATCCGCTATACCATACTCTATGCACTGATTTAAAAATATAATTTTAATTAATTATCAAAGTGCCTTTCTGCCGAAGTGTCTTTTCTGCTGTGATTCATCTACTGTGTACATATGAAGACACCCCTTTCATTTAGTTTTTCTTCTTGTATGTATAATAGCACATTAAAACCAAAAAATAAAGAAGTTTTTTTACTTTTTACCATTTCCAGCGATATATCCAAATACGCGTTAATATTTTTCATTATATAAGCACCCTTAGTTAGCAAAATATGTGCTAATTATTAATTTTTTCACAATTCACAGTCATTCCCATTGTTAAAATTTATTTCACTCTATTATATATTTTTTATTTAACCATTCAAATAAATAAAATATATTTTATTTCACAAGAAAAACACCTTAAAAAACATGCCCTATCCCACTTAAACATATGGTACTTTTATTACTATATATAAAAAACGGCTTTGGAAAATATCCAAAACCGTTTTAAACACATTATAATACTGCCATTATACCCTGAATAAGTATAATAAATATTATTATTGGAAGAATGAACTTGCAGTAACCATATATTCCTTTTGGCACCTTAAGACCATCTCCGATATTTGCCTCTTCAATATAGTTGTCAAATCCCCAGCCAAATTTGTTTGTACAGAAAATTACAAACACAAGTGAACCGCCAGGAAGAAGAATATTGCTTACTATAAAGTCCTCAAGGTCAAGTATCATTTTGCCTTCGCCAAGAGGCTGAATAAATGAAAGTAAGTTATATCCAAGAGCACAAGGTATTGAGCATAATGCAATAATTATAAAGTTAATAATTGCTGATTTCTTTCTGCTCCAGTGAAGCTTGTCCATACCACAGCAGATTATGTTTTCAAATACGGCTATAATTGTTGAAAGTGATGCAAAAGTCATAAAGAGGAAGAAAAGTGCACCCCAAACTCTGCCAAGAGCCATTTCGTTAAATATCTTTGGAAGAGTTATAAATATAAGGTTTGGACCACTGTCTGGCTGTACGCCGTATGTAAAGCATGCAGGGAATATAATAAGACCTGATACAATAGCAACAAATGTATCAAGTATAGCAATGCTTATTGACTCGCCTAAAAGAGCACGGTCTTTATTAAGGTAGCTGCCGAAAATAAGCATAGCACCAATACCAAGGCTAAGTGTAAAGAATGACTGGTTCATAGCCGCTGATATTACATTTCCTATACCGCCAACTGCTTCTACCTGCTTAAGGTCTGGATAGAAATAGAATTTTAAACCTTCAGCTGCTCCAGGAAGCATAAGGCTGTTTACTGCCAAAACAACAATAAGTGCTAAAAGAGCTATCATCATTACTTTTGTAATTCTTTCAACACCCTTCTGTACGCCAACAGAACAAATTACTATACCAAGTACAACTATAACAAACATCCAGAATACCATTTCCCCTGGATTAGCAAGCATAGCTGAAAACATGTTTGTAGTTTCTTCAACAGATGCACTTGAAATATCTCCAACTAAATATTTGAAGAAATAATCAAGCATCCAACCTGCAACGCTTGTGTAGAAGAACATAAGCATATAGTTTCCGAAAACGCCTATATATCCATGTATTCTCCATGGCTTTTTGTCAGGCACAAGCTCTTCGTATACACACACTATACTCTTGCGGCTTTTTCTACCCATGGCAAACTCCATTGTTAATACAGGCATACCCATTATAAGTAAGAATATTATGTAGAAAAGAACGAATATACCGCCGCCGTTTTGTCCAACGACATAAGGAAATTTCCACACATTACCAATACCTATAGCACATCCTGCGGATACAAGTATAAACCCAAGACGTGACTTTAGATTTTCTCTTTCCATAATTTCATAACCCCACATTTAATTAGTTTTAGTTTGCATACCAAGTAATTATATTACATTTTTTATCTCTTTACAACTTTATTTCAATATATAAATAAAGCTGTTTCAAAAATTCTGAAACAGCTTTATTATTTATCCATTAAAAACAGAAATCATGTTCTGAACAAATATTACAAATACAATTATAGATATAACATATGTGCAGTAACCATAAATCCATCTTGGCACTTTAAGACCTTTACCTGTGTTGGCTTCTTCAATGTAGTTATCAAATCCCCAACCATATCTTGTTGTACAGAAAAGCACAATTGTTATAGTACCAAAAGGAAGAAGAAGATTACTTATTATAAAGTCCTCAAGGTCAAGTATTGTTTTTCCTGCACCAAGCGGCTCAATAAATGAAAGCACATTAAAGCCTAAAGCACAAGGAATTGAAACAATAGTAAGCACAAATAAGTTTATAAAAGCAGATTTCTTTCTGCTCCAGCCAAATCTATCCATACCTATTGAAATTATGTTTTCAAACACAGCAACTATTGTTGAAAGAGCTGCAAATGTCATAAACAGGAAGAAAAGTATACCCCAAATTCTGCCGCCTGACATTTCTGCAAATATCTTTGGAATAGTCATAAATATAAGGCTTGGGCCACTTCCTGGCTCAACACCATAGCTAAAGCATGCAGGGAATATAATTATACCTGAAAGCACAGCTACAAATGTATCAAGTATTGCTATATTTATTGACTCACCCAAAAGAGTGCGTTCTTTATTCATGTAACTGCCAAATATAAGCATAGAGCCTACGCCAAGGCTTAATGTGAAGAATGACTGGTTCATGGCAGCAGAAATTACATTTCCTATACCTATATCCTCTACTATTTCTTTAAAATCAGGATAGAAGTAAAATCTTAAGCCTTCTTTCATACCTGGAAGCATAAGGCTGTTTATTGCCAATATAACAATAATGCCTAAAAGGGCAACCATCATCATTTTTGATATTCTCTCAACGCCCTTTTGAACTCCAAGGGAGCAAATTACAATACCAAGAACAACTACAATTATCATCCAAAAAAGCATTTCACCTGGATTTGCCATCATATTTGTAAATGTGGCAGTTGTTTCTTCCATAGAAGTTGTTGATATGGAACCTGTAAGATATTTAAAGAAATAATTCATCATCCAGCCAGAAACATTTGTATAAAAAGACATAAGTACATAGTTTCCAAATGAGCCTAAAAGGCTGTGAATCTGCCATGCCTTTCTGTTTGGAGCTAATTCCTCATAAACACAGGCAATACTCTTTCGGCTTCTTCTGCCCATGGCAAACTCCATTGTAAGTATTGGCATACCAAGTATAAGGAGAAAAAGCACATAAAAAAATACAAAAGCTCCTCCGCCGTTTGTGCCTACAACATAAGGAAATCTCCATACATTGCCCATACCTATGGCGCATCCTGCCGATACAAGCACAAACCCAAGACGGCTTTTTAAACTTTCTCTTTCCATAATATTAAACCATCCCTCTTTAAATTAAATACATTATAAAATTATATTATATATTGTATTTTTTTACAAGTTTTAAGGCATTTATAAAAAAACTGCTGAAAAGATTTTTTAATCTTAACAGCAGCTTTTTAAATTTTAAAATACAGCTGAAATGCTCTGGATAAGTATTACAAATACTATAACAGGAAGCACGTATTTACAGTAACCGTATATCCATCTTGGCATTTTAACGCCTACGCCTTCGTTAACCTCTTTAAGGTAGTTATCAAAGCCCCAACCAAACTTATTGCAGCAGAAAAGTACAACTATAAGTGAACCGCCAGGAAGAAGAACGTTACTTACAATAAAGTCCTCCAAATCCATGATGCCTGTACCTGGTCCAAGAGGCTGTATATAAGAAAGTACATTAAAGTCTAATGCACAAGGTATAGAGCCTATAAGAAGTATAAAGAAGTTAATAAAAGCAGATTTTTTTCTGCTCCAATGGAACTTGTCCATACAAATACAGATTATGTTTTCAAATACGGCAATAATTGTTGAAAGTGACGCAAAAGTCATAAAGAGGAAGAAAAGTGCTCCCCAAATTCTGCCGCCAGACATTTCTGCAAATATCTTTGGAAGTGTTACAAATATAAGGTTTGGACCACTGTCTGGCTGAACACCATAGCTAAAGCATGCAGGGAATATAATAAGACCTGAAAGCACAGCAACAAATGTATCCAAAACTTCAACGCTTATTGACTCACCTAAAAGAGCATGGTCTTTAGACATGTAACTACCAAAAATAAGCATACCGCCCATACCAATACTAAGTGTAAAGAAAGACTGGTTCATAGCCGCAGAAATTACTTTTCCTATACCGATTTCTTTTATATCATTAATATCTGGATAAAGATAAAATCTTAAGCCTTCTTTTGCACCAGGAAGCATAAGACTGTTTACTGCCAAAACAATAATAAGTGCAAGAAGTGCAAGCATCATCACTTTTGTAATTCTTTCAACACCTTTTTGAAGACCAATAGAACAGATTATAATGCCAAGCACTACAATAATAGCCATCCAAAAAAGCATTCCCTTTGTATCTGAAACCATATTTACAAAAAGATTTGATGATTCCTCAACAGTAACATAAGAAATGGAGCCTGTAACATACTTAAAGAAATAGTTAAGCATCCAGCCAGAAACTATTGTATAGAAAAACATAAGTATATAGTTTCCTAAAGATGCTAATGTACTGTGTATTTTCCATTTATTGTCGCCTGGTGCAAGCTCGTCATAAACACATACAATGCTTTTACGGCTTTTTCTGCCCATGGCAAACTCCATTGTTAAAATAGGCATGCCAAGTATAATTAAAAACAGTATATAGAAGAATACAAATATTCCACCGCCGTTTTGTCCAACAACATAAGGAAATCTCCAAACATTACCTATGCCTATGGCACATCCTGCGGAAACAAGTATAAATCCAAGTCGTGACTTTAAGTTTTCTCTTTCCATAAAAACCACCTTTCTATTAAAATAACATTTATCAATTATATTATACCTATTACTTTTTTACAATATAAACTTATAACTCTGTAAAAAAACAACACATTTGCACAAAAAAAGCCTTCTGCTTTTGTGCTTTAAAGCAGAAGACTATAACTATTTTTATTTATTTGTTGCTTCTTTTAACTTCTTTCACAAGATTAAGCTTTCCAGTTGTGGAATCCATAACAAATCCGTATATATTTATGTCATCAGGTATGAATGGGTGATTAACAAGTAAATCAACACTTTCTTCAACAGATGTTTCAACATCATCAAAACCTGCAAGCCATTTGTCAAAATCTATGCCACAATAACGAGCCATTTCAATTTTGTCCTTGTCAATACCATGATTAAGCATGTGCTTTATCATTTCGTCTTTGTTTACGTGCTGTACTCCGCAGTCTGTGTGACCTATAATCATAACATCTGTTACATTAAGCTCAAATATGGCAACCATAAGACTTCTTATGGCAGAACCAAAAGGATGGCTTATTACGCCGCCTGCATTTTTGATTATTTTAACATCGCCGTTTTTAACGCCTAATGCTGCCGGAAGAAGCTCTGTAAGTCTTGTATCCATACATGAAAGTATAGCAACCTTTTTATCCGGATACTTGCTTGTTATGTATTTTTCGTATCTTTTCTCTTCAACAAACTTTTCGTTAAACTTTAAAAATTCCTCTATCATTTTTTGTTACCTCCCGCTCAAAGCATTTATTTGCTTTGTTTTTTTTAATACCCTAACAGATTAATTATAAAGTTTTTTCAGTCTGTACGTCAAGAAAAGCTATAAGCCTTTTTCCATTTTCCAGATAAAAAGAAATATAAAGACATAATAGTAGCTATTGTCCAGCCTATAGGCCAGCTGAGCCAAATTCCAGTTTCTCCAATAACCATAGAAAGTACAAATGAAAGCATTACCCTAAGTATAAGGTCTGTAAATGTTGCCACCATAAAGTAACCCATGGCACCGGCACCTCTTAATACACCGTCAGCAGTAAGCTTTGCACATACAACAATATAAAATGGTGAAACTATCTTTAAAAACATTTTGCCTGTTTCAAGGGCTTTTGAACCGCCTTCGTCCATAAAAAGACCTATTGCCCAATCGCCAAAGAAGAAAAATACTATAAAGCTTACTATTGCAAGAAGTGCTGCCAGCATAAATCCGCCTTTAAAGCCTTCTTTTACCCTGTCTAATTTACCTGCACCAACATTTTGAGCAGTAAAGCCTGAAACACCGTTACCAAGTGTTGTAAATGATGTAACAGTAAATGTGTTAAGCTTAACAGCTGCTGAATATCCGGCAATTACAGAAGAACCGAAGCCATTTACAAGTACCTGTATAAAGAGGTTACCTATTGATATAAAGCTTTGCTGCAAAATACTTGGAACAGCAATACTGCTTACATTTTTAAACATATCCCAAGAAAACTTTTCAGATTCTTCATCTGTTTTAATGGCACTTATTCTAAATTTAAGTGTAATAAGAGCAAGTATACATGCTGCACCCTGAGCAATAACAGTTGCTGCTGCCGCTCCTGCAACATCCATTTTAAATACTACTACAAAAATAAGGTCTAAAACTATATTTCCAACAGAAGAACCTATAAGGAAATATAAAGGCGTTCTTGAGTCGCCAAGAGAGTTAAATATACCTGTTGCAACATTATAAAAATAAAGGAATATAAAACCACCATTGTAGATTTTAAGATACAGATTGCCGCTATGAAATATGTTTTCAGGAGTGTTTACTATTTTCATAAATATTCCTGAAAGCAAAACACCTATTATTGTAAGCACTCCTGAAATAACAAGGGTGGAAATAAGTATTGTTGAAACGGCTGTTTTAAGCCTGCCCATTTTTTTAGCTCCAAAATATTGACTTATTACAACAGAGCATCCAATATTGCTTCCTACAGCAACAGCCATAAAAAGCATTGTTATTGGATACGATGCACCAACAGCAGCAAGGGCATCTTCACCTACAAATTTACCAACTATTACGCTGTCTGCAATGTTATATATCTGCTGAAATATAACACTTATAAACATAGGCAGAGAATAAAGCCACAGCATTTTTTTAGGACTGCCCATAGTTAAATCCTTAATCACAATTATTCATCCCTTTTTACTTTGATTTTAATACCGCTTTGTATTATACTACCAACATAAACATTTATAAAATACATATTTTTAGTATCAAGTATAGATATTTTCTATGTCAGAGGTGAATTATGTCCGTAAGCTTCGATTATTATAAAGTTTTTTATTATGTTGCAAAGTATCAAAATATAACACAGGCAGCCAAAACGCTCTATCTTTCACAGCCAACTGTAAGCAAGTGTATGCAAAACTTAGAAACAAGCCTTGACTGTCAGCTTTTTCAGCGTACAAAAAAAGGCGTTTTATTAACGCCAGAAGGTCAAATGCTTTATGATAATGTATCAAAGGCATGTGAATACATATTTAAGGCAGAAGAAGCCATAAAAATGCAGAAAACATTTTCTTCAGGCATTATACGCATAGGTGCAACTCAAACAACACTTACCCACTATATGATGCCATATTTTGAAAAATTCAGAATAAGCTATCCTCAAATAAAACTTAAAATTACAACCCACTCAACACCTGATGCCATAAAAAGCCTTTCATCAGGACTTGTTGACTTTGCTATAGCTGCATCACCTATAGAAACTGACTCAAATATAAAGGCTCAAAAACTGTGGGCGTTTCAGGATATAGCCATAGCAGGAAATTCATTTTCACACCTTAAAAATAAGGTATTATCCATAAGAGATATCGCCAAAGAACCAATAATATGCATGGAGCAAAGAACAACAACAAGAAAATTCTGGGAGAAAATATTTATGGAAAACGGTATAACCCTAAAACCAGAAATAGAGCTGGAAACAGCAGACCTTATAACATCTATGGCAGAGCATAACTTGGGTGTGGGCTTTGTACCTGAGGCATATGCAAAAAAATCCATTGAAAAAGGCATAGTATTCCCAATTAAAATAGCAGAAAATATACCAAAAAGACATATATGCATAATAACCGATAATAGACACCCTGTGTCTGCTGTAGGAAAAAGATTTATAGAACTTTTGAAAAATGACATATAAAAATTGTGCTGGCTCAAGTCGGCACATGCAAACTGCAAAAAAATATTTACTAAAAACGGAAAGGTTCGGGAAACGAAGCGTTTCCTGAATATAATCCGCAGTCGGAATTCACTTCCGACGAGGAAAAGCCCGTGTTTCTGTGCC
>CALWHO010000064.1 GCA_944380405.1 uncultured Lachnospiraceae bacterium | reverse complement strand
ACACGACGCTCTTCCGATCTCTTTAAAAATGGTTGTTAAAACAATAGCTCAGAGAAATGGTCTTTTTGCATCATTTATGCCTAAGCCTCTTGATGGACAAAATGGCTCTGGAATGCATATTGATTTTTATCTTAAAAAGGACGGCAAAAATGCATTTATAGACGAAAATGACCCTAAAGGTAATGGCTTAAGCCAAGATGCATATCATTTCCTTGCAGGTGTTACAGAGCATATGAAGGGTCTTGCCCTTGTTACAAATCCTCTTGTAAACAGCTATAAGAGAATTTCAACAGGCTTTGAAGCACCTAACTATATAGCATGGGCATTTGGTAACAGAAGCCCTCTTATAAGAGTGCCTTACAGCAAAACAAGCCATAGAGAAATAGAGCTTAGATGCCCAGATGCTGCAGCAAACCCATACCTTGCATTTGCAGCCATAATTTGTACAGGTCTTGACGGTATAGAGAAAAAACTTACACCTCCGGCATATATAAACGGAAATATATATGAAATAGATGATGAAACACTTAAGAAAATGGGTATAGAGTCACTTCCAAAGTCTTTGGGTGAAGCTATAGAAGAATTTGAAAAGGATGAGGTTGTAAAAGAAGCTCTTGGAAAGCATGTTTCTTATAAGTATGTTCAAAGCAAAAAAGGCGAACTTGAAGAATACTGCAAAACTGTAACTGACTGGGAGCTTAAGAAATATCTGAACATTTACTGATATTTTTTAAAGCCTAAAAATGGCTTATTTGGGGTTGATGATGTATGGATAATGTTATAATAGGTTTTTCGGACAGAGAAAAAGGAAAGCTTATAAAAGACATTATGGTTAGCGGGGGATATTATAATGTTGATATATGCATCTCTGGCGATGAAATACTTAGAAGTACCTCTCATAAAGCAGGCGGTATAGTTATATGCGGCTATAAGGTTGGTTCACAGCTATACAGGGAAATATATGAAATGCTAAACGGCGATTTTGGTATGCTTGTTCTTCTTTCCAGAAATCAGGCAGAGCTTGTTGATGATGAGGATATATTTACTCTTGTTTTGCCTGTGTCAAAGGCAGATATAATTAAAACAGTAGGGGTAATACTGTCTTTGGGACGAAAAAATCCGTATACTGATGCAAGGTTAAAAAATGATGCAAATGAGAGAGAAAATAAGTCAAAGAGAAGTGATGATGAAAAAATTACAATAGAAAGAGCAAAGCTTTATTTGATGAATAAATATAAGCTAAGTGAAGAGGCAGCCCATAGATTTCTGCAAAAAAGCAGCATGAATAAAGGTCTTAAAATGATTGATACTGCAAGAATAATACTTCGTGACAGATGAAAATGTAATATATCTATTGATATTATTGTTTTTTGTGCTATTATTAATTCCAAGAGGGGGCGGAATTAATGAAAAAAATAGAAGTTATAATAAAAGCTGAAAAACTTGAAGACCTTAAGGCAGAGCTTAATAAAGTTGGTGTTCATGGCATGATGATTACAAATATAATGGGCTATGGTAACCAGAAAGGCTTTACTCATGTATATAGGGGTGAAACATGCACTGTAAATCTTTTGCCAAAAATTAAGGTTGAAACAGTTGTGTGTGATGACCTTTATGAAACTGTTAAAGAGGCAATTATAAGGGCCGTAAGAACAGGAAGCGTTGGTGATGGTAAAATATTTACTTATGATATACATGAGGCAATAAGAATAAGAACAGGCGAAAAAGGCAAAGACGCTATATAATTTTTTAAGGCTAATATATGTTTTTATAAGGCATTATAAAAATATTTATATAGATATAAGTAATAATTATGCCTTTAATGTGAAATATACTATTGATTTATAAACATTGGTGTATTATAATATGCCTTAACAAAAGCAAGGGAGCTTTTAAACGCATGTAATGCGTTTAAAGGCTCCCTTTTTGTATATTAGGATATTTTGCAAAATATAATAGTTTATCATAGAAGGGATGAATTAATATGGCATACAAATCATTTATGGAAAGTGAGCATGCCCAAGGCATGTATAATCCATCATTTGAACATGATAACTGTGGTATTGGAGCAGTTGTGGATATTAAAGGCAGAAAAAGCCGTCAGACAGTTGATGATGCTCTTAAAATAGTTGAAAACCTTGAGCATAGAGCAGGTAAAGATGCCGAGGGAAAAACAGGTGACGGTGTAGGTATTATGCTTCAGATTAGTCATAAGTTTTTCAAAAAAGAAGCAGAAAAACTTGGTATAGATTTAGGCGAAGAAAGAGATTATGCCGTTGGTATGTTTTTCTTCCCACAGGATGAGCCTTCAAGAAATCAGTCTAAAAAAATGTTTGAAATTATAGTTCAGAAAGAAAACATGGAGTTTTTAGGCTGGAGAGAAGTGCCTACAGATAAATCCATACTTGGAAAGGCTGCTGTAGACTGTATGCCTTATATTATGCAGTGTTTTGTAAAAAGGCCTAAAAATGTGGAAAAGGGTATTGATTTTGAAAGAAAGCTCTATATTGCAAGACGAGTTTTTGAACAGTCAAATGATAATACATATGTGGCTTCTTTCTCAAGCAGAACAATAGTTTATAAGGGTATGTTCCTTGTAAAAGAGCTTAGACTTTTTTATAAAGACCTTCAGGATAAGGACTATGAATCAGCAATAGGTATGGTTCACTCTCGTTTCAGTACAAACACAAACCCAAGCTGGCACAGAGCACATCCTAACCGCTTTATACTTCATAACGGTGAAATTAACACAATCAGAGGTAATGCGGACCTTATGCTTGCCCGTGAAGAAACAATGGAAAGCCCATATTTAAAAGGCGAAATGCATAAAGTTCTCCCAATTATAAATCAGGAAGGCTCAGACAGTGCTATGCTTGATAACACTCTTGAGTTCCTTGTAATGGGCGGTATGGAGCTTCCTCTTGCAGTTATGATTACAATTCCTGAGCCATGGAGCAACAACAAAAACATGAGCCAGAGCAAAAAAGACCTTTATCAGTATTATGCAACAATGCTTGAACCATGGGACGGCCCGGCTTCAATTATATTCAGCGATGGCGATGTAATGGGTGCAGTTCTCGATAGAAATGGTTTAAGACCTTCAAGATACTATATAACAAAAGACGGCAGACTTATACTTTCTTCAGAAGTAGGTGTACTTGATATAGCACCTGACAATATAGTTAAAAAAGACAGATTAAGACCAGGTAAAATGCTCCTTGTTGATACAATAAAGGGCGAAATAGTTGATGATGATGAGCTTAAAGAAAGATATGCTTCAAAACATCCTTATGGTGAATGGATAGATGCTAACCTTCTTAAGCTTAAAGATATAAAAATTCCTAACCATAAAACAGAAGAAATAACAGGGGAAAACCTTATCCGTATGCAGAAAGCATTTGGCTATACATATGAAGAGGTTATGACATCAATACTTCCTATGGCAGTAAATGGTAGTGAAGCTATTGCTTCTATGGGTGTTGATACACCACTTTCTGTACTTTCAAAAACAAAGAAAAACCTCTTTAGCTACTTTAAACAGAATTTCGCACAGGTTACAAACCCTCCTATTGACGCTATAAGAGAGGAAATAGTAACAAGCACAACAGTTTATATTGGTGAACATGGTAATATACTTAATGACTGTGCTGAAAACTGCAAGGTTATAAGAATTAATAACCCAATACTTACAAATACGGATATGCTTAAAATAAAATCTCTTAACACAAAGGATTTTAAAACACAGGTTATCCCTATTACATATTATAAAAACACATCTCTTGAAAAAGCTATTGACCGTATATTTGTAGAGGTAGACAGAGCCTATAGAGAAGGTGCAAACATAATTGTACTTTCAGATAGGGATGTAGACGAAAACCATGTAGCAGTGCCTTCACTTCTTGCTGTGTCTGCTGTAAGTAAATATCTTGTAAGAACTAAAAAGAGAACAGCAATGGCTCTTATACTTGAAACAGCAGAGCCAAGAGAAGTACATCACTTTGCAACACTTTTAGGCTATGGTGCATGTGCTGTAAACCCATATCTTGTACAGGATACAATTAGAAATCTTATTGAAGAAGGTCTTCTTGATAAGGACTACTATGCAGCAGTAGACGATTATAATTATGCTGTACTTCACGGTATAGTTAAAATTGCTTCAAAAATGGGTATCTCTACAATACAGTCATATCAGGGTGCTCAAATATTTGAGGCAGTTGGTGTAGACGAAAAGGTTATTGATAAATACTTTACAAATACAATTACAAGAATTGGCGGTATCGACCTTGACGATATCCAGAAAGAATGTAATGAGCTTCACGATAGTGCATTTGACCCACTTGGACTTGCAACAGACCTTACTGTTGAAAGTACAGGCAGCCATAAATTCAGAAGCGGTAAAGAAGAACATCTTTATAACCCTGTTACAATTCACCTTCTTCAGGAGGCTACAAGAACAGGGGACTATAACCTCTTTAAGGAATATACAAAACAGATTAATGAGGAATCAAGAGTTAACCTTAGAAGCCTTATAGGATTTAAGTTCCCTGAAAAAGGTATTCCTATTGAACAGGTTGAAAGCGTAGAGTCTATTGTAAAGAGATTTAAAACAGGTGCTATGAGCTATGGCTCAATTTCACAGGAAGCCCATGAAACACTTGCTATTGCCATGAACAGAATTGGCGGTAAGAGCAACAGCGGTGAAGGCGGCGAAATGATAGAACGTCTGACACCAGATGCAAATGGCGATAACAGATGCTCTGCTATTAAACAGGTAGCATCAGGCAGATTTGGTGTAACAAGCCGTTATCTTGTAAGTGCAAAAGAAATACAGATTAAAATGGCACAGGGTGCAAAACCAGGTGAAGGCGGTCACCTTCCAGGAAATAAGGTTTATCCATGGATTGCCAAAACAAGACACTCTACAACAGGCGTAAGCCTTATATCACCTCCACCGCACCACGACATTTACTCAATTGAAGACCTTGCAGAGCTTATATATGACCTTAAAAACTCAAATAAAGATGCAAGAATTTCTGTAAAACTTTGCTCAGAAGCAGGCGTTGGTACAATAGCAGCAGGTGTTGCAAAGGCTGGTGCACAGGTAATACTTATTTCAGGCTATGACGGCGGTACTGGTGCAGCTCCAAGAACATCTATTCATAATGCAGGTATTCCTTGGGAAATGGGTCTTTCAGAAACACATCAGACACTTATTAAAAATGGTCTTAGAAATAAAGTTGCCCTTGAAGCAGACGGTAAGCTTATGAGCGGTCGTGACGTTGCCATTGCAGCTATGCTTGGTGCAGAAGAATTTGGCTTTGCAACAGCTCCACTTGTAACTATGGGCTGTGTAATGATGAGAGTATGTAACAAAGATACTTGCCCTGTTGGTGTTGCTACACAAAACCCAGAGCTTAGAAAGAGATTTAAAGGTAAACCTGAGTATGTAATTAACTTTATGTACTTTATAGCTCAGGAGCTTAGAGAATATATGGCTAAGCTTGGCATTAGAAAGCTTACAGACCTTGTAGGCAGAAGTGACCTTCTAAAAATACGTGACGGTGCAGAAACAAGAACAAGAAAAGTAGAACTTGATAATATTTTAAATAATCCTTTTGCAGAGCCTGGCAAGAATTTCTGCTTTGACCCTAAACAGGTTTATAACTTTGAACTTGAAAAGACAGTTGACGAAAGAATACTCCTTAAAAAGTTCAAAAAAGCAATAGATGAAAACTCATCAGCAGTTGTTGAAATAGATGTTAAAAATACAGACCGTGCATTAGGCACAATACTTGGTAGCGAAGTTACAAAGAAATACCCAGAAGGTATGGCAGAAGACAGCCTTTATGTAAAATGCCATGGTGCAGGCGGTCAGAGCTTTGGTGCATTTATTCCTAAGGGTGTTACACTTGAGCTTGAAGGCGACAGCAACGACTACTTCGGCAAAGGTCTTTCAGGCGGCAAGCTTATAGTATATCCACCTGCAAAGAGTACATTTAAAGCAGACGAAAATATTATTATCGGTAACGTTGCACTTTATGGTGCTACAAGCGGTAACGCATATATCTGCGGTGTTGCTGGCGAAAGATTTTGCGTAAGAAATTCAGGTGCAAATGCCGTTGTAGAAGGCGTAGGCGACCACGGATGCGAATATATGACAGGTGGTAAAGCCCTTATTATAGGTAAAACTGGTAAAAACTTTGCAGCAGGTATGAGCGGCGGTATTGCATACGTTCTTGATGAAAATAATGACCTTTATACAAAGGTAAATAAAGAACTTGTTCATATTAAGGCTGTAGAGCATAAACAGGACGTTGCAGATATTAAAAATATGCTTGAAGAACATGTTAAATATACAGGCAGCCAAAGAGGTAAGTTTATACTTGATAACTTCAGCACATATATCAGCAAGTTTAAAAAGATAATTCCTTACGACTACGAAAAAATGTATATGACTCTTATTAAACTTGAAGAAAAAGGCATAAGCGGTGACGAAGCTCAGCTTGAAGCTTTTTACTCAGTTTGCAAGTAATTAAGGGGGGAATATAAAGTGGGAAAAGCAACAGGATTTTTGGATTACGAAAGACAAACAGGCGGAGAAATATCTCCTGAAAAAAGAATAGAAAACTTTAATGATTTTCATGAACATCTGCCAGAAGAGCAGAGAAAAATACAGGGTGCAAGATGTATGGACTGTGGAGTACCATTCTGTCAGTCAGGACTTCTTATTAAGGGAATGGCTTCTGGCTGTCCTCTTAATAACCTTATCCCTGAATGGAATGACATGATTTTTCATGGCAAAATGGATTTGGCACTTAAAAGACTTCTTAAAACAAATAGTTTTCCAGAATTTACATCAAGGGTTTGCCCTGCACCTTGTGAGGCAGCCTGCACATGCGGTCTTAATGATGACCCTGTAACTATTAAGGAAAACGAATGGAGCGTAATAGAATACGGCTATGAAAGCGGTATATTAAAAGCTAACCCTCCAGAAGCAAGAACTGGTAAAAAGATAGCAGTAATTGGCTCAGGTCCATCAGGTCTTGCAGCTGCTGACAGACTTAATAAAAGAGGTCACAGCGTAACAGTGTTTGAACGCCATGACAGAGTAGGCGGACTTCTTATGTACGGCATACCAAATATGAAGCTTGAAAAAAATATTGTTGACCGAAAGGTTAATATTATGAAAGAAGAAGGCGTAGAGTTTTTAACTAATAAAAACGTAGGCAAAGACGTTAAGGCAGAGGAAATTATGAAAAATTACGATGCCGTAATACTTGCCTGCGGAGCATCTCAGCCAAGAGATATAAAGGTACCTGGCAGAGAAGCAAAAGGTATATACTTTGCAGTTGATTTCCTTTCAGGCGTTACAAAAAGCCTTCTTGACAGTAATTTTGAGGATAAAAACTATGTTGATGTTAAGGATAAAAATGTGCTTGTGATAGGCGGCGGTGATACAGGTAATGACTGTGTAGGTACATCAATTCGTCTTGGCTGTAAGAGCGTAGTACAGCTTGAAATGATGCCAAAACCACCTGTAACAAGAGCAGATAATAACAGATGGCCTGAATGGCCTAAAGTCCTTAAAACAGACTATGGTCAGCAGGAAGCTATATATAAATTCGGCAGTGACCCTCGTATTTATGAAACAACTGTAACAGAGTTTATAGCTGATAAAAATGGCGTTTTAAAACAGGTTAAAATTGCAAAGGTAGAGCGTAAGGCTGACAAAAATGGCTTTGTAATGGCTCCAGTTGCAGGCAGTGAAAAAATATTAGATGTTGATGTTGTGCTTATAGCAGCAGGCTTCTTAGGCAGTGAAAGCTATGTTTCAAAGGCATTTAAGGCAGAGCTTAACGAAAGAACAAACGTTAAAACAGAAGCAGGCAAATATTCAACAAATGTAAATAAACTTTTTACAGCAGGCGACATGCATAGAGGTCAGAGCCTTGTTGTATGGGCTATACGAGAAGGCAGAGAAGCTGCAAAAGAAGTTGATAAATTCCTTATGGGATATACAAACTTAAATTAAATAAAACAAAAAAATGTCTTTCATTGCTTTGGCGGTGAAGGACATTTTTTGTTTCAAATAAAATAAATAAAAAAATTCTAAAACCTTTCTTTAGTGAATAAATATAGTTTTATGAACAATGCTTTATTGCCTAAGGAGAGAAAATATTATGGATACAAATATTATAAACAGTGTTGAAATATCAGGAAATGTAGCTTCAGAATGTACTTTTAGCCATGAAATATACGGAGAGGAATTTTATAGCTTTTATTTGTCCTCAAGAAGATTAAGCGGAACTGATGACACAATAAAGGTAACTATTTCTGAAAGAATACTTGATAAAGAAAGAACATCAGTTGGCAGCTTTGTGTACATAAAAGGTCAGATTAGAAGCTATAACAGCTATAGCGAAAATAAAAGCCGCCTTATAATTACTGTTTTTACAAAAGAAATTGAGTATGACAGATTTGATGAGGTTAATAATGTAGTGCTTGACGGTTTTATATGTAAAAAGCCTATTTATAGGTCTACACCTTTAGGTAGAGAAATATCTGATATACTTCTTGCAGTAAACAGGGCATATAATAAGTCAGATTATATTCCTTGTATATGCTGGGGTCGAAATGCCAAGTACACAAATGAATTTGAAGTGGGTGAAAATATAAAAATATACGGCAGAATACAAAGCAGAATATACAAAAAGCATACTGAAAACGGAGAAGAGGAAAGAACAGCTTATGAAGTTTCAGTAAGCAGGCTAGAAAAAAAGAAAAAAGAAGAGTTAGAAGAAAATAATGATTGATTATAAAAAAGCATTAGAGGTTTGAACTGCACCCCATTTGTTAGACAGTATGATATACTAAATAACAAGTGGGGTGATTTTTTATGCCAAAAGGAATACCAAAGAAAAAATATACACCTGAGTTTAAGAAACTTGTTGTTGAAAC
>CALWHO010000063.1 GCA_944380405.1 uncultured Lachnospiraceae bacterium | reverse complement strand
ACAGGTTATGATGAACCAAGATGGTATGGGTCAAAAAGTGCTATTTTTTGCTCTGGACTTAGAGAAATGGATGCAGTATTAGGATTAGATAATGATTTAATTGAAAAAATAAAAAATGCTTGCACACCTGAAACTAAATTTGCTGCAGTTTTAGGTAGCCCTGTACCTATGTTGATTGGAAGCGATATGAACGGAATAGCTGCTGAATTAGAAAGTCAAATAAATATACCTTGTATAGGTTTGGATACAAATGGATTTAATCTGTACAATAAAGGTATCTCTATGGCTGAAAAAGCACTTGCAGAAATTTTTGTTAAAGATACAAATGTAAAAGTGCAAAATGGCGTTAATATATTAGGAATGACACCTATCGATTTTGGATCAAATGAAAATGCCAGTGACTTAAAAGAAATACTGAAGTGTTGGGGCTATGATATAATTGCATCTTTCAGTATGGGTGTTACACTTGATGATATTGCAAATGCATCAAAGGCAAAAGTTAATGTTGTAGTTTCTCAAGGCGGTATGGCATTAGCTAAGATTATGGAAACAAAATACAAAATACCTTATGTTGCTGGTATTCCAATGGGAAGTATTGGGGCAGAATTTTTTAAAAAAGCTATTAACAATGCTATTGAAAATAATAAAAGTTTTGTTTTTGGAAAAGATGACTACAAAATACAGTCTAATGATTTAGCTGGAAAAAGAATTCTTTTTATAGGAGAACAAATACAAGGTAACTCATGGCGTGGAGCATATAATAAAACTTATCAGAATGATAATGTGCAGGTTGGATGTATTTTTGGTAAAGATGCCAGCATATCCATGGATCATGATTTAGATATTTCTACTGAAGACGATATTATAAATCTTCTTAGTAACGAAGCATATGATATTATAATTGCTGATCCGCTTATCAAACAACTTATACCTAAAGAAAAACTAAATAATACTAAGTTTATTTCTTTTCCACATGTGGCAGTTTCTAGCAAACTTTATTGGGATAATATACCACTTTTTGTTGGTGATAATATGAATAAATATTTATTAGATTGATTGCAATGAATAAAAATATAATAAAAATGTTAGAAAGTATCTGAAGAGACATCAATATCCATTATTAAAGAATTAGTATTAATAAAAACAAAAAATGATGATATTACTTATTATTTCATGTATCACTGCACCAAACAACTAAGTGTATTGAGATGTGAAAAATTTTTTTAAAATACATAGTAAAAGGTTCTCCTATTATGAAATCTAATTTATAGGAGAGCCTTTTTTAATTGGTGATTTAGTGTAAATAAACCAGTGGTTCTGCCTGAAGTAGATAAAAC
This sequence comes from uncultured Lachnospiraceae bacterium, assembly GCA_944380405.1. Taxonomy (GTDB): domain Bacteria; phylum Bacillota; class Clostridia; order Lachnospirales; family Anaerotignaceae; genus HGM11808. Next base: position 8,179 of record CALWHO010000063.1, on the reverse strand, counting down.
ACATTGGTAAGATAAGGTCAGGAAATGTTAACCATTATAGGATCTAAGCAAACCAATATTTCACCATTGATTATGATTGGCGATGTTTTTGCTTATGTCTTTTTATTATGGCATACAAAATTGAAAATCAATAAAAAAGTATCTATAATAAGATATAAATTACTACAAAAACATGTGGAATATTTTTAAAATCTGTAAGGTGATAGTATGATATTTTTTAAGAAGAAAAAAGAGAAAACAAAACCAAAGCCGACTCCATATAAGGTTTATATAGGTAAAAAAGAAGATAGACTGAAGTATAGTCTATATTACTGGGCTCAGGATGACCCATTAATAGATTATTTAAATATTGCTTTTGAGATACTTGAAAAGATTTTAGAAGGATACTGGCTGTTTATTTATGTAACGGAACTTAAAACAGAGAAACATAACAAAATGCTGGAATATATGAAATCAATAGAAAATGCAGAGTATATTTACGATAATCAAAACATAATTGAAAAAAAGAAAGTTTTTAACTCTGATTTACTTAAAGCTTATTTTAAAAGCGAAAGTGATGAAAGTCCAGAACACGAATTTAGATCATTTTATATTTGTGGATTTATAAATAATATGGAGCTGAAAGAAAGTGTAGAAGCACAAGATGAAATTTTTTTAAAACCATGTGAAGATATATTGGTTGAATATGATGAGCTATGTGAAGGTCCTACAATAAACATAGAAATAAACAAAGGATTTATTGATATATATGAACTTATAAATATGTCTATTGAAACAATAAAAAAACATGGCAAAAATACATATTTCATATATAGAGATGAAACAGAAGAAAGCTGAAAATATTTTTATTTTTTATTGAATTTAAACTAGTCCATGTATATAATCTTAGTGGAATGAAGAGGAATATATTTTAAATAAATTAAAAGAAGGACTGGTGTTAAAAAATGAAAAAATTATTAGGTGCGGTATTAACCATGAGTATCGTTTTCAGCAGCTGTTTAACTACTGCCATGGCAGCACAGTTTAACGATACAAAAGGACATTGGGGTGAAAAGTATGTATCAACATTAGTTGAAGCAGGAGGCATAAGCGGCTATCCAGATGGAACTTTTCGTCCAAACAATTCCATAACAAAGGCAGAGTTTGCTTCTATTATTCTTGGAGTAACAGGAAATAAGCCAGAAATAAAAGGTGACTGGAATACTTCTGTTATGAACAAGGCTCGTGAAGTAAATCTTTGTGTTCCTGGTACATTTGTAGCCGATGATACAACTGCTGGATACCCTATAGATAGAGGCGATGCTGCTGTTATGCTGATAAATGCAGCCAGAAATTTAAGAGGCGAAACTATTCCTTATGATGATATGTGGGACAGCAACAAAATAATAAAAGACTTAAATGAAGCAGAGCTTTATGCAAGAGAAGACATTGAATCATGCTATGCTTTAGGCTTAATGAATGGAGATAACTATGGTAATTTTAATCCACGTAGCCAGCTTACAAGAGCAGAAGCGTCTTTAGTTGTATGCCGCTTAATTGGTGCTATTGACAGAGCAAAAACAACTATGCCTACAATGAAAGAAACTTTGCAGTATTCTCCTCTTCCTGATAACAGCAATGTTGGTATTACAGGCAATGTTTATCCATATGAAGGAGCAACAGATATTAATACAGGAAAAGTAATTACAAGAGACCCAAATACTGGCGTTTTAGGTTTTGGTAACGGACAGACTGGAAATATTTATTATGGTGTTGATGCTTCAGATTATGACGGCAATAAGTACAAAATAAAAGATGGTGCTACCGTTGTTGACAGATACGACAATATTGGTTTTTCAGATACATATACTCAAAAACACGGATATAGTTTTTGGACTTCTGAATGGGTTAAAATAAGTAATTATGCTTATAAACAGCTTCCAACTCCAAATGCATCTATGGTTGGTACAAAGGCAGACATTAACGGAAAGGTAATTGCTAAAAATGATACACAGACACCTGCATTTTGGGAAGTTATTCCTGCTTTTGATGTTTATATCTGGTCAGAAATATAATTTAACTATATTTGTAACTATGAAAAAAGTCTTCTATAATAAGTTTATGGAAGACTTTTTATTTTAAAAAAAGCATTTAAGACATCTACGTAATATTAAATAATAAATACATACATGCAGAAAATACGGAAAAAACATAGAGCTTATATTTACTGATGAAATATAATTAGTTTTTTATATTTGGAGATGATTTTTGGTGGGCATATTTAAAAGCCTTTTTGGTCATAAATCTGAAATTGAACCCTATACGGTGCCTGAAGATATATTCTTTTCTTCAGGATATGTATATTATGAAGATGATGATGTATATGTAAAAAACGGCACATATGATGTATTTACATTATACCCAAGCCTTTATGATGAAAATAGTGACGATTACTTTTATAAACTTTGCGATAATGTGGTTAAGGAAGTGTTGAAAGATAGCTTAATATTACTTTCAATAAAAATTATAGATAATAATATAAAAGAGGAAATATTAAATAATTCTGAAATTTTTAAATATGATGATAGATACATTGTGGCGTGTGGCATTAATACAATGTTTATTGATTTTAAAACATTCGAAGAAAAATTTGATAATAAATGTATTTATGAAATATATGGCTGCAATAAAGAAATTGATATAATAAGTAAAGAAAAAGCTATAAATATAATTTTAGAAAACAAATTTGATTTATATTTATATTATTGTAAATATCCTGATTATTTGGAATTTAAAATTAAAAAAGGTATTGATATAAAAGATATTATAGACAAAATCAGTGCAGCCTGCAAAAAAGGAAACAGAAGATTTTTTATTCAATATTAATGGATTAAATTTTTGGAACATTTTTACACTATATTCGTCTTATATAGTAATAAAAGCGTTTTAAAAGGAGGTTTTTTATATGAAACAAAAATCTATTATGTATTTGGCTGTTTGTGCATTGTTGGCATTTTCACCTGTTCAGGCATTGGCACAGGATATAAATCCTACAGTATCAGCAACTAAAGAACAGGCAAGCCTTCCTGAAAGATACCTTGCTTATGGTAAAATTACAGACATAACTTATGAAGACGATAAGGTAACTTCAATTACTGCAGAAGATTTAAAAGGTGAAGCAGTTATTTATAATTTGGATGAAAATACAGTTATATTTGACAGTGGCAAAGGAACTATATTGGATATTTCAACACTTAGTAAAGGTGAAGGCGTATATTTCTATCATAGCCCAGCCATGACAGCAAGTATTCCGCCTCAAACATATGCAGAAGCCATTGTTGCAAATACTCCTATGGATACTTCATGTGCACATCTTCATAGGATAGAAGCAGTTGAAGAAACAGAAACAGGAATTAACATTACTACTGATAATGGCAGCTTAATTATTTCAGCAGAAAAAGACTTGAAAATTACTGATATTAATGGAAATAAATTAGATGAATATAGCTTTGTAGCAGGTGACAGATTTTTCACATGGTATGATGCAGCTATAACAAGTTACCCATCTTACGCAGGTGTAAACCGCATTGTTGTTATAGCACAAGAAGATGCAGAAACTTATAGCTCACCGGCAAAAGTTTCTTATGACATAAATGATGTTATTAATAAAAACAATAAATACTACGTTCCTTTACGTGATACAGCTGATGCCCTTGGAATTTCTGTAGACTGGAACAAAGACACAAGAACAGCAACTATATCAAACGATACAAGAACTATGGATATTGCAGAAGGAAAAGACTTATATATTTCTGCAACAACTATTGAAAATGCAGTTGGAATGACAGCACCTTTAAAACTTGATGCAGCACCTTTTATTGATGAAAACGGAAAAATGCAGGTGCCTGCAGAAGCATTTAATGCATTAGTTGGATATAACGTAACAATAGATGAAAATACAGTTACTATAAGCGAGCAATAAAAATATATCTTGCAGTGTGAGAAATCACACTGCTTTTTTTTAGTATAAATAAATTTAATATTTATTAATTTTTTATGGCAAATAATAATATTTAATTGTATAATGTAAAACGAAACTATAAGTAAATTGAAATTTTTAAGTAAAAAAAGGGGGGTAAAAATGCCAATAAATTATATTTTGGCAGCTATTGCTATAGTTATCATTTTAATTATTATTTTTTATATTTCTGCTTATAACCATCTTCGCCGTTTATCGGTTAAAATTGAAGAGGGCAGCTCAGGAATAGATGTTGCTTTGGAAAAAAGATATGACATGCTTTCAGAACAAATAGAAGCAGTTAAGAAATTTTTAAAGCATGAATATGATACATATTTAGCAATAACATCTATGCGTACTGGCAAAGAATTAGAAGAAGAAGCATTTAAAGAAAAAAAGGCTTTGTCAGAAGAAGCGTTAAAAACAATTGATGAAACAATAAAAGCTCAGCAGGAACAGATGGCAAAAATCAAACTGCAAATAGAAAGCCAGCACGGCACAAAAGAGCAAATACAAAAAAATCAGGAAGCCTATGAAAACAGTGCTGCAGAGCATAAAATGAACGTAAACCAAAAAATAGGCGTGCTTGCTTCAATTCAGCAGGGCCTTGGCAGTGTAGGCTCAGCCATAAATGCTATATCAGAGCAATATCCAACTTTATATTCTTATGTATCTATGGATAATTTCCAAAAAGCTATATTTGATGCAGAAGAACATCTTCAGGCAGCAAGAAGACTTTATAATTCAAATGTATCTTTATACAACCAGAAAATAGTTATGTTTCCATATTCTATAGTTGCCGGCATACACGGCATGCAAAAAGCAGACTTTTATGAAGTTGATGAAGCAAAGAAAGAATATAAAGTAAACTTTGATTGAAAGTGAGGCTGCTATATGGAAACTGTTGTAAGTGAAGAAATGTTAGAAAGTTTGCGCAGCAAAGCCAAAAAGCTTGAAAGAATAGTAGTTATTATATCTTTAATAACATTTCCTCTTTATGGATTTCTTTTTTATAAGGCAATGATAGATGAGGAAGGATTTTCAGCACTTTTTGCCTTAAAAATAATTATTATTGCTGCTGTTTTATCAATAGGAACACTTGGTTTTTTATGGTTTATAATTGTAAAACAAGCATACGATAAATTTAATTTAGCATTTAAGTCTAAATATGTTTTGCAGACAATTAATGAAATTGCTGGTTTTGAAAAATTGCAGTACATTCCAAAAGGCGGCTTTTTATGGGACGATGTTAAAGAAGCAGCAATTGTTGCATGCGGAGATAAAAGATACTATGAAAGTGAAGACCTGCTTTTTGGTGAATACGAAAATGTAAGTTTTAAAATAAGTGATGTAATAACAAAAAAGATGGTTAGAAGAAATAAGAAAAACCGTGTTGAAGAAATATTCAGCGGACAGATTATGTGTCTTTACAAATTTGATGACATGAAAGTAAGTAATGGATATTTGCAGGTTTTTGAAAACAAGTTTTTGTCTGACATGAGTGGTTGGAAAGCAGAACACAAAATAGAAACTGAAAACGAAACTTTTAATGACCGTTTCAGTGTTTACGCCAGTGATGAACATAATGCTTATTATATTTTAACACCACATCGTATTGAAAAAATAATCAGTTTTGCAGATGCTATTGATGGACAGGTATCATTTGTATTTAATGAAGAAAAACTTTTTGTGGCAGTTAGAAGAGAAAGTCTTTTTGATGCAAATATGGATGAACCTGTATCAGGTCAGCATAAAAAAATAATTGAAGATGCAAAATTCATTCAGGATGCAAAAGAAATTCTCGTATCACAATAAATTAATGACATCAATGCTTTTAAATCTGGGACATCGTTTAATGTATGTTCCAGAATTTTTTATGATATATCTATAATATTTTATTTGTTAATACATGGCATTTAATAAAAAACAAAAGGAGGCAATATATGAAACAAAAAATTAAAAGTCTTTTTGCTTATGGTTTATCATTTGCAGTATTTACAGCTATGGTGCCTGTAAATGCATTTGCTGCTGATGAGACAGCGTCAATTCAAATTGTACATACAAATGATATTCATGGGTATTATACAAAAACAGATAATGGAACATTAGGCTTTGCAGTTTTAAAAAGCATAGTTGAAAAAGAAGGTGCTGATTTAGTACTTGATGTAGGCGATACATTTCATGGACAGGCTTTTGCTACAATAGAAGAAGGTAAAAGCATTGCAGAGCTTATGGACTGTGTTGGATATGATGCCATGACTTTAGGAAATCACGACTGGAGCTATGGCTCTGACAGATTAAAAGAACTTGATGCAGAAAGCAATTTTAAAATAATTGCATCAAATGTTGTAACAGAAAGTGGAGAAAGCTTCTTTGAAAATAACTATGTTATTAAAGACGTTGTTGCTGATGACGGAACAAATTTAAAGGTAGGTATTGTAGGCGTAATTGACGATTTATTTTATACATCTACAGCAGCTGAAAATGTTTCTGGTTTGAAATTTGAAGAAGAGGCAGCAGCTGCATCTGAAATGGCACAGTATTTACATAATGATGAAAAATGTGATATTGTATTTGCAATTACACATCAAAGTAACTGTGAGGGTTTTGTTTCAAATATAATCGGCATTGATGCTGTTTTTGCAGGTCACGAGCATGTTGTAATGAATGAAAGCTATATAGACTCTCAAGGAGAAACTGTTCCTGTAGTTGAAGCAGGATATTATTTTGGTAATGTAGGCGTAATGGAAATAACTGTTAACCCAGAAAGCAAAGATATAGTTTCTGTCGAGGAAAGTACATATGACATTAATAATATTGGTGACATAACAGAAAATGCAGAAGTTAAGTCTGCAATTTCAGCTATAGAAGAAAGAGAACAGGTTATTTTATCAGAAGTAGTTGGACAGATTGATATTGACTATCCATATTCATGGGAAGATATACGTATTTCACAGCAGGAAATAGGTAAATTTGTAACAGAAAGCTATTTGGCAAAAACAGGTGCAGATATAGCATTTGAAAATGCAGGTGGTATTCGTGCAGGACTTTCAAAAGGTTATGTTACATATAAAGACATTATAAGCATCTCACCTTATGGCAACGGCCTTGTAACTAAAAAAATTACTGGAAAAGAAATAATTGATATTTTAAATCAGTCTCTTGCTTTAGGAAAAGCGTGTGATGATGTATATTCAATACAAAAAGAGGCAGCTGCTAATGGCCAAGACCCTTATCAGTATTCATGGCCAGAAGGTAATGGTTCATACTTACAGTTTAGCGGTATAGAAATTGAAACTGATGAAAATAATCAGATAGTATCAGCATTTATAAATGGAAATGCAGTTGATGAAAATAAAGTATATACTGTAGCAACAAATAATTATGTGGCAGATGGTGGAGACTACAGTGCTTTGGTAGCGGCTCCTCTTGAAAAAGAATACGGCACATGTGAGCAGGCTCTTCTTTCATATATAAAAAATACTGAAAGCGAAGAAAACATTACACGTGGAAAAGCTGTTGAAATGCTTATTGAAGCAGCAGACGACTATAACCCAAGTATTGAAAAAAGCGATATTATAAAAGGCTATGACGATGGACTTCTCCATGAAGATAAACTTGTTACAAAGTTAGAAGCTCTTATTATGTTAAACCGTGCCTTTGGTGATATTCCTCAGGGTGAATATGAATCTGCAACAGAAAAATTTACAAATATTCCTGACTGGGCAAAAACAGAGCTTGAAGAAGTATTTAAGTCAGGAATAATTGATGCTGATGATAAAGGTATGCTTAATACTTATGAGTATGTGACAGCTGAAGAAATGGAAAGTTTTATAAATAATGTAATTGCTGTTTTTTAAAATATTATAGGTTTTATAAATTCTATTAAATTATTTGGGATTTATATAAATTGAAGCTGGTTATATAAAACATAAATAAATTTACTGGCACTTCATGTTTAAATTTAATTTTTATACATGAAGTGCCATTTTTTATTGCTAACTAAAGCTTCATGAAGTCATGCTTCTTGAATAAAAGTTTAATTTACATTATAATTTATTTTAAATTAGTAAAGCAAATATTTAAATATTAATATATTTGGAGAATAACAAAATACATATGATTGTTTCTTATTAGGAACACTGTAAATACAAGGCTTTTCGGGGCCTGCAATCCGAAAAA
>CALWHO010000062.1 GCA_944380405.1 uncultured Lachnospiraceae bacterium | reverse complement strand
TGACCCATGGCCTAAAAAAAGACAGGCAAAAAGAAGACTTACACACAAAAACTTCCTTGAAAAATACAAAGGTATATTTGGCGACAAGGCAGAAATATTCTTTAAAACAGACAACAGAAATCTTTTTGAGTTTTCTCTTGAAGAAATGTGCAACAACGGCTGGAAGTTTTCCAACATATCCCTTGACCTTCATAACAGCCAATGCGAAGGAAATATAATGACTGAATACGAAGAGAAGTTTTCTTCAAAGGGTATGCCTATTTACAGACTTGAAGGTAGATGGGAAAAAGAGGCTTAAAAAATTTAAACATCTTAAAGTGTTTATTAAAAACATCTTAGGATGTTTTTTTTATTGACAAAATTTGGATAGACTGCTAAACTTAAATAGTTAGATTTCTAACTATTAGTATTCTAAATATCTATGGAGTTTATGAGAGGGGTAATATTTTTGGATAAATCATTTCACTATCTGCTTATGGCTAATCAGGCAATGCTTCACAAAAGATTATTAAATGGACTTAAAAGCACATCGCTTACAATAGGTCAGCCTAAAATACTTGACTATTTAAAAGATAATAATGGTGCCAGTCAAAAGGAGATTGCTATATCTTGCCATATAGAGGCTCCATCATTAACTTCCATATTAAACCGTATGGAGGAAAAGAATTTAATAGAAAGAAAAAGCCTTAACGGAAACAGAAGAACGATTTATGTTTTTTTAACTGATTTTGGATTGGAAATGCAAAAAGAGGTTGAAAAAATGTTTTCTCTTTTGGAGGACATGGCTTTTGAGGGCATATCTAAAGAAGAAAGAGAAATTTTTCTGGATGTATTTTTAAAAATTTATAATAATTTAAAATCAGAGAAAGGTGAGCATTAATGGAAAAATTGAAAAGATACGTAGTGTTTATATTAGGGCTTTTCATAAGCTCTTTGGGTGTCAGCCTTATTACAAAGGCAGATTTGGGAACATCGCCTATTTCTTCTATTCCATATGTGCTTAGTTTGAATTTTCCTTTTACACTTGGTCAGTTTACAATAGTTTTCAGCTTATTTTTAATTCTTCTTCAGCTTTTTATTCTCAGAAGAAACTTTAAAGCAGAGCATTTACTTCAGATACCTATTTCAGTTGCATTTGGATATTTTATTGATTTAACAATGGTTATGCTTTTATTTGTAAACCCTGAAAGTTATGTTATAAAATTTATTTACCTTATTATAGGCTGTATAATACTTGCAGTTGGCGTATACATGGAAGTTTTGGCAGATGTTGCAATGCTTCCTGGTGAGTCATTTGTTCGTGCCATTAAAATGACATGGAACACAGATTTTGGTATTACTAAAATTTGTTTTGATGTATCAATGACTGTTATTGCAGCTCTTTTATCATTTATATTTGCTCACAAACTTGAAGGCGTAAGAGAGGGTACTCTTATAGCAGCTCTTCTTGTTGGATATATTGCTAAGTTTATAGGAAGAAAATTACACTTTATGCCTAAGTTATTATTTAAAGACAGTGCTGAAGAAGTTGAAGAAGAAATAGAAGAAGAATTAGGCATAAAAGCAGAAGTAAAAGAGGCATAAAAATAAAAAAACTATCCGTATATTTTAAACGGATAGTTTTTTGTTTTATCAGCCTGCTTTTTGTTCCAAACGAAGTCTATCGGCAATAAGGGCAATAAATTCGCTATTTGTTGGTTTACCCTTATGGTTATTTATTGTATAGCCAAAAAGGGCATCAATGGCATCAATTTTGCCTCTGTTCCATGCAACTTCTATTGCATGGCGAATAGCTCTTTCAACACGAGAAGGTGTAGTGTTGCATTTTTTAGCTATTGATGGATAAAGTTCTTTTGTAATATAGTTAAGTACATCCATATCATTTACGCTCATTATTATTGCTTCTCGCATATAGTGGTAGCCTCTTATATGAGCAGGAACGCCTATTTCATGGAGTATATTTGTTACCTTTGTTTCAAGGTTATATGCTGCGGCTTCAGCAGAGATGCCTTTTTGCATTATTGATGTCTGAATAGAAGATGTATTTTTAAACTGGCGTATTCTGTTTGCCAGTGATTCCATATCAAAAGGCTTTACTATATAATAATCTGCACCAAGCTCAAAAGCTCTCTGTGAAATTTTTTCCTGGCTTAATGAAGAAAGAAATATACATACAGGTCGTGGTGTTATATTGGCATTATTAATTTTATCAAGAACTCCAAGACCATCAAGGCGTGGCATTATGCCATCTATTATGGCAACGTCTGGTTTTGTCTGAAGTATTTTAGCATAGGCATCAACTCCGTCATATGCTGTTGAAACTATTTCCATATCGTCTTTTGAATTGATAAAATTCTTAAAAGAATCACAAAAATCCTTGTTATCATCTGCAATTAATATTTTTATTTTGTTTTGGTTCAAAATAATCCCTCCCAAGTGTTTTTTATATAAGATATTATTTCAATATTCATCTAAAAACTGAAAAATATTCCTTATGTCGTTAATTATAGGCAGTGGGTATTACTTGTTCAATGATTTTAGTTTGTCACAAAACGACACTAAAATATGATTAAATCCGTAGTTCGTGGCTTTTCGACGAAATAGGAGAGGGATATTGACGTAAAAAGTTTTATTACGACGAGAAATGTCGAAATAAAATTGGAAGAAAAAACAAAAATACCGAAAGATTTTATTCTTTCGGTATTCCATAAAGAGAAAGGCTTGTATTTTTATATCGCATATCCTCTGACACATCTTTTCCAAACCAGTTAGGAGGAGTGAAGCTTTCCATTTCTTCCATTGTTTCAAACTCTACCTCTGTTGTTATAAGGCCTTTAAGTTTTCCGTCATACACATCAATTTCTGCATTAAGTCCATCACAAAGAGGAACTATATATCTTGTTTTTATAACCTCCGGTGTTTCTGCCTTTAAAAGCAGTTTTTCATAGTCATCTTTTGTTATTGAAATTTCATATTCCTCTTTTGAAATGGCACCTTTTCCCTTTATTGTAAGAAAGTAGTTTTCGTTACTTTTTCGTATTCTTATAGTAGGTGATGTTGATATATAGCACTGACTTATATGTTTTTTAGGAAACTTTTCAATATCAAAAGGTATTGATTTTGTAAGGTATTTGCGTTCTATTTCCATAATATCTCTCCTTAAGGGCATATTGTTTTAAACAGCTATTTTGTATATAATATAGTTTAGCATAGTATGTATTTTAGTAAACAAAAAAATACTTTCTTGGGAGGTTTTATATATGAAAAAAGCAGCTATATTTTTTGCAGAAGGTTTTGAGGAAGTTGAAGGTCTTACACAGGTTGACCTTTTAAGAAGAGCTGGCATTGATGCTCAGATGATTTCAATTACAGATGAAAAAGAAGTTGCAGGTGCTCATGGTATAAAAATAACATGCGACAAAACAATTAATGAATTTAATGAAGATGAATTTGACGCAATTATACTTCCTGGTGGAATGCCTGGAACACTTAATTTAGGCAACTGCCAAAAGCTTTGCAATTATATTTTGAAATTTAACGAAGAAGGCAAAATTTTAGGTGCAATATGTGCAGCACCTTCTGTATTTGGCACTCTTGGCATATTAAAGGGCAAAAGGGCTTGCTGTTACCCAGGTTTTGAAGAAAAACTTTTAGGTGCAGATGTTTCTTTTGAAAATGTTGAAACTTCAGGCAGCATTATTACGTCAAGAGGTGTGGGCACTGCAATAGATTTTGCTTTGGCTCTTATTACAGCACTTGTAAGCGATAAAAAAGCTAACGAGGTTAAAGAAAGTATTATATACAAATAATAAATTTAAAAAATTGAAATGCGGTGTTTATAATGAACGGCATACAAAAGTATTTCAGATACAGGCAGAGCCTTATAGACCAGTATCTTAAAGGCGATATGACAAAAAGAGAGTATCTGGCAATGAACTATGATGCGGTGCTTAATAACAACATTGGGCCTTTTACAAATGTTGACTCAGTTGAAAAGGGTCTTTACAATTATCAATACTATAACGCTTTGGCAAAAGAAATGAAAAGTGAAAGCACAGTATACGGTCTTGAATGGGAAATGAAAAAAGAATATCGTGACCAAAGCAGTTATTATTATTACAAAAAGGACAAGGCAACTGAAAAAGTGCTTAAAATGCTTGATTATAAAGGTGTTGAGGCGTACTTTGTTAAGGTTAAAAGCAAAGCCCTTAAGGGCAGGCTTTTTGAAATAGTTATACACGACTACAAAAATATGATACTTCATTCCACAAACGAGGTTATACTTAGAAAATTAAGGGAAGAAGGCGTATTTACGGAAGGCAGCAGGGTTTCTCTTATAGACGCATATGTAAACCAGAAATACTGAAAGGAGGACAACATGGCAGACTCCAACGAAATAACATTGCTTATAAAAGAGGCACAAAAGGGCAATACGGAAAGTTTTGGAAAACTTGTTATGAGCTATGAAAAGTTTATATATAACACAGCTTTCAGAATGTTTTCCAATCAGGAAGACGCAAAGGATATTGCTCAGGAAGCTCTTATAAAGGCGTACAAAAACATAGACAAGTTTGATTTTAATTCGTCTTTTTCAACATGGCTTTACAGGATTACAGTGAATACTTGTATTGACGAGTTAAGGCGAAGAAAAGGTAAGGAAACTTATTCCACAGACAGCGATGACGAAGAAACAGGTCTTTCAATACAGATTGCAGATACGGCGGGAAGTGCCGAAGAAGCCATTATGGAAAAAGAAACTGTTTTGGAAGTACGAAATGCAATAAACATGCTGGCAGAGGAGCATAAGGCGGTTATTATACTTAGGGACATACAGGATTTAAGCTATGAAGAAGTGGCAGAAACACTTGATATAAATATAGGCACTGTAAAAAGCAGGCTGGCAAGAGCCAGAAAAAAACTTAAGGATATAATTGTTGCTCAAAGGGAACAAAACGAAAATATATATCGTCAAAATATCAGGAAAGGAGGAGAGAGGTTATGACATGTTTAGAAGCCCTTGAATACATAAGCAGGGACATAGACGGGGATCTTAATGAATTTGAAAAAGAAGAATTACAAAAACACATTGAAAGCTGTCCATCATGCAAAAAAGAGTATGAAGAGATGAAAAGCATTGTGGACTCAATGAAAAACGAAGAAATGTTAGACCTCCCTTCAGGATTTCATGATGAGTTGATGGATAAAATTAATGAATCCAAGGTTGTGCCTTTAAAGAGTGTTAATAAAAAGCCTTATTATAAAAAATACACAGCCATAGCAGCTGCCATAGCAGTTTTTGCAGTTGTTGGTATAACAAGCGGAGGATTTAATCTTGTAGGTGTTGGCAGTTCTGCATCAGGCACTGCAAGCATAGAAAGAGATATTGAAACTAATGATAGTTTAGCTGACAATTCAATTGAAATCACAGAAGGAGAAAAAGCTGAAGCTACTGAAGAAGAAAGCAAAGCTGTTACAGGTACAGCAAAGGCTGCAATAGATGTGCCGGAAACATCTTCAGCTACAGATGCAGCTGCCGGAAACAGCGTTGTATCAAATGATGCACCTGTATCATCAGAGGTAACTGCTAAAAATACAGAAACAGATGTAACAGGCAAAGCAGCAACAACTTCTGATGTCCAGTCAGGAGCAGTTGTTACAGGTTCTGAAGAACAGTCTGGTTCAACAGGAAGTAGTCAAAAAACTGGTGACAGCGTTAAAATGCCTCAGTCAGAAGCACCAAGTGATAACAGTGCCTTAGTAGATGGACGTTCTGCTGACACAGCAGAAGGTAACACAGGAAATAATGTTGCTATGCCTTTTATGGTAATGGCTGAAATGCCAGTGACAATTACTGTATCTGCTACTGACAAAGGAGCCTTTACAGAAGCTGTTAAGGAATATGTATCTTCTGTAGAAGGTAATATTGACGAAAGTGTTGAAAATGTTTTATCAGTTACTGTTCCAAAGGATAACTACGAAGAACTGAAAAACATCATAAAAGAAAACAGCGAAATAGTTTCAGATGAAGGAGAAGACGGAAAAGCATATTCATCTGTAATTATTAAGTTTCAGTAAGGAGATACAAAATTATGGAAAGAGAGCTTAAATTAAAAAGGGTATACAGGCATTTTAAGGGTATGCTTTATTATGTTACAGATGTTGCCATTAACTCTGAAACTATGGAAAAAATGGTTGTATACAAACAGCTTTACCCACCTTATGAAACTTATGTAAGACCTTTAGAAATGTTTTTAAGTCCTGTGGACAAAGTTAAATATCCTTCTGTTAAGCAGGAATTTAGGTTTGAAATTGTTGAATAGAGGATAAATATGATTAGGGTAAGAGATTTAAAATTATTAGTTGGAGAAAGCGAAGATTTGCTTTTTAAAAAAGCGTGCAAAAAAATAGGCTGTTCTCCAAAAGACATAAATGAAATTAAGATATTCCGTCGTTCCCTTGACGCAAGAAAAAAAAGCAGTATTTTTTATAACTACACTATTGATTTAAGCGTTAAAAATGAAGAGCATTTTCTAAAAAAAGCTAAAGACAAAAGCGTTTCAAAAGCTGATGAGTACAAATATGAATATATAACAGGTCCTTTTGATTATTCAAAAAGACCTGTTATTGTTGGATTTGGTCCGGCAGGAATATTTGCGTCACTTTTACTTGCTCAAATGGGTTTTAAGCCTATTGTTTTTGAAAGAGGAGCAGATGTTGACAAAAGAACAAGTGACATAGAAAACTTCTTTTCAACAGGCGAGCTTAACACAAAAAGCAACGTGCAGTTTGGCGAAGGTGGAGCAGGCACGTTTTCCGACGGAAAGCTTACAACAAGGATTAAAAGTTCTGTGTGCAGAAAAATTATGGAGGAATTTGTGAAGGCAGGAGCACCAGAAGAAATACTTTATGTGCATAATCCTCACATAGGCACAGACTTACTTAAAGGCGTAATTAAAAATATTCGTGAAAAAATAATATCCCTAGGTGGAGAAATTCATTTTAACTCAACTGTTACGGACATATTGATAAATAATGGCGAAGTTGAGGGCGTTATTATAAATGGCGACAAGACTTATAAGTGCAGTGATGTTATACTTGCCCTTGGTCACAGTGCCAGAGATACATTTGAGCTTCTTTTAAGCAAAAATGTACTTCTTGAGGCAAAGCCTTTCGCTGTTGGTGCAAGAATAGAGCATAAACAGAAAATGATAGACATATCCCAGTATGGTGATGAAAAATATGCCGAAAGCCTTGGGGCTGCTGAGTACAAAATAACATACACAACAAAAAAAGGCAGAGGGGTATACACGTTTTGCATGTGTCCAGGTGGTCATGTGGTGGCAGCAGCCAGTGAGGAAAACATGGTTGCTGTTAACGGCATGAGTTACCATGCAAGAGATGGCGAAAACTCCAACAGTGCTCTTCTTGTACAGGTTAATCCAGAGGACTATGGTTTAGAAAGTCCTCTTTCAGGAATGTATTTCCAAAGAGAACTTGAGAGAAAAGCATTTATTACCGGTGGTGGCGGATACAAAGCACCTTGTCAGAAAGTTGGAGATTTTCTTGAAGGAAAAGAAAGCACATCTCAAGGCAGTGTTAAAAGCACATACAGACCTGATGTTAAAATGGGGACCATTGAAAATGTATTGCCTCAGTTTATTACAGATGCAATGAAAGAAGCTATACCTGAAATGGCAAAAAAGGTAAAGGGTTTTGACAGTAGCGATGCCATACTTACGGCTGTTGAAAGCAGAAGCAGCTCACCTGTAAGGATAGTTCGCAGTGAAAACGGTGAAAGCATAAACACAAAAGGGCTTTATCCATGTGGAGAAGGTGCTGGATATGCCGGAGGCATAATGTCAGCAGCTGTTGACGGTGTATATATAGCCGAAAAAATAGCACTCAAATACAGAAAATAAAATAAGCGTATATTTAAAAACAGTTCTTTTTTTATTTTTGAATAGAATTGTTTAGCCTGTTAAAAAATCTGTTTTATGTAAGCTGAAAGGTTCGGAAAACAAAGAGTTTTCCGAATTAAATCCGCAGACGGAATTTATTTCCGTCGAGGAAAAGCCCGTGTATCTGTGCCTTGACGTTAGTCAAGGCTTAAAGCAGGAATAGGGCTTTATAACTTTGATTTAAACTCGAAAAAGTCCAATTGGACTTTTTCGACATGTTAAACAGTTCTTTTTACTATTTGTGAAAGGGACTGTTTTTTTGTTGCAAAAATGGCACTTATAAGTGTGTATAAATATAAAAATTGGTTTTTACAAAATTTGTGGATAATTTTAAGATTTTTGTTAATAAAAAAACCTTAAAATTAGGTCAGTTTGCTTGTATTTTTATTACAATTATATTACAATGTGGATATAAAGGGTGGATTGTGGCTCGAAGTGGTGGATAAAATAAACTTTAATGGCGATTTATGCTTGGTGGTGAAAATATGCTTATAGGCGAATACCAACATAATATAGATGCAAAGGGACGTGTTATAGTTCCTTCAAAACTTAGAGAGGGTCTTGGGGACAAGTTCTACATTGTTCGTGGAATAGACCGCTGTTTATTTTTATACCCTGAAAGCCGCTGGATTGAAATTCTTGAGAAGATAAAGACTCTTCCTTGGACATTGGAAGAGGTTAGAAAGTTTTCTCGTAAGTTTGCTTCAACTGCAAGCGAATGCGAAGTTGACAGCCAAGGCAGAATACTTATACCTCAAAGGCTTAGAGAATATGCATATCTTGAAAAGGCTGTTGTTTCCATAGGAGTTATAGACAGGGCTGAAATCTGGAGCCGTGAAAAATGGGAAGAATATAACGGAACAGACGACGAAGATGGCGAAGATGAAGACCTGGCAAGAAAAATGGCAGAGCTTGGCATATAAAATATTAAAGGATGTGTTTAAATGGAGTTCCATCATATATCAGTGCTTCTTAATGAATGCATAGAGGGGCTTAGCATAAAAGAAAACGGAATATATGTAGACGGTACTCTTGGTGGTGCCGGACACTCTGCTGAAATTGTTAAAAGGCTTACTACAGGAAGACTTATAGGCATTGACCAGGATACAAACGCTATAAATGCTGCAGAAAAAAGACTTGAAGAGTACAAAGACAAAGTTACTTTAGTACATGATAATTTTTCTAATATAAAGGCTGTTTTTTCACAGCTGGGAATAGAAAAGGCTGACGGATTTCTTCTTGACATAGGTGTATCAAGTCATCAGCTTGATGAGGCAGAAAGAGGCTTTTCATATATGCATGATGCACCTTTAGATATGCGTATGAACAGAGATAATTCTTTTAGTGCGTACAATGTGGTTAATGAGTACAGCGAAGATGAACTTAGCGAAATAATATATAAATACGGCGAAGAAAGATGGAGCAAAAGAATTGCTCAGTTTATAGTTGCCGAAAGAAGTAAAAAGCCTATTGAAACAACATTTGAGCTTGTGGATGTTATTAAAAAAGCCGTTCCAAAAGGCGCAAGAAAAGACGGACCTCATCCTGCAAAAAGAACTTTTCAGGCTATACGAATTGAGGTAAACGGTGAACTTGAAATATTAGAAAGAACAATTGACGATATGACAGAGCTTTTAAATCCAGGTGGTAGGCTTTGTATTATTACATTCCATTCTTTGGAGGACAGGATAGTTAAAAATGCTTTCAGAAAGCAGGAAAATCCTTGTACATGCCCTCCGGAATTTCCAGTATGTGTATGCGGAAAGAAAAAAAGAGCCAATGTAATTACAAGAAAGCCAATACTTCCAAGTGATGAAGAGCTTGAGTTTAATCATCGTTCAAGAAGTGCAAAACTTAGAATACTTGAACGAGTTTAAACCTTTTGGGGAGAAAAGAGGAGATAAATTGTCTCGAACAAGAAGTTATAAAAGGGGTTATACAAATTACAACTATTCAAGCAGTGCCTATGCTTACGAAGTAGCACCTTTGCCTCAAGAGAGGGCTTTTGAGGAAGAAAGGCTTGAAAGACTTAAAAGACTTAAAAGAGAAAGGGCAATGCTTGAAGGCGAAAAAAGAAAAGCCGCTGCACATAAGCTTAAACTTACAGTTGCAGTAGGTGTTGTTTTTGCGGGCTGTTTTGTTATGATGAATAGCTACGCTGCTGTTACAGAGCAGAGGGTTTTAAACAACAAAATGAAGGACGAGCTTATTGCCCTTAAAAGTGAAAATGCAGCTCTTCAGGCAGACATTACAGATAGTGTTGATTTACAGTACATAAAGGATGAGGCTATAAACAGACTTGGCATGACAGAGCCTCAGCCTTATCAGCTTATTTATATAGATGTGCCTAAGCAAAGCTATAACGTGCAGTATGGCACTGAAGAAGCTGAAGAAGAAGGCTTTTCTTTAAAATCAATTTTGGAATCATTTAAGAATTTGTTTAAAGGGAATGATTAAATATGAGTAAGATGAGGAGAATAAAAGCTAAACTTGCTTTTATTCTTTTTGCTTTAAGTATGGTATTTGTTGCTCTTGGAGGCAGAGTTTTATATTTAAAATCTGTTTATGGAAGTGAATACGAAACTGCAGCAAGAAATCAGCAGGTGAGCAAGTATGACGAAATTATATCGCCTAACAGAGGTTCTATTGTAGACAGAAATAATCAGGCTTTAGCCATAAGTACAACAGTATACAACATAGTTCTTGATGTAAGAGTTCTTGTGCAGTACGACATGGATATACAGGAAAAGACTCTTAATGCTCTTGCAACTAATTTAAATCTTGACTACAACACATTAAAAGGCTATACAGTTCTTGACGAAAATGGAACTCCTGCTCTTGATACCAGCTGGAAAGTTTTAGCCAAGGAGCAGACAAAGGAAGTTAAGGAAAAACTTGAAGCAGAAGGTGTAAAAGGCGTAGTTTTCCAAAAAGATACAAAAAGAAAATACCCTACAGGAGTTATGGCATCACAGGTTATAGGCTTTGTAAGAGATGCTATGTGGGGTCTTGAAAAAGAGTACAACGAAGAAATGAGCGGTGTTCCAGGCAGGTCTTTTATTACTTATAATGGTACTGAGGGTACTATTGCTCAGGAAATACCTGCTCAGGACGGAAATACAATTGTTACAACTCTTGACTATCAGATACAGCAGTATGCACAGCAGGCAGCTGATGAAATAATGGAAGCATATAATGCAGAATACACAGCATCTATTGTTATGGACCCTAACACAGGCGAAGTAATAGCAATGGCACAGACTCCGACATTTGACCTTAATAACCCAACAGACCCACTTTATATTGATGATGCTGCATGGGAAGCAATGGACGAAGAAAGCCAATATGAATATCTTAACAAGGCATGGCGTAACTTCTGTGTTTCAGACACATTTGAGCCAGGCTCCATATTTAAGCCTGTTGTTGTGGCAGCAGCTATTGAGCAGGGACTTTTAAAGCCAAGTGATACTTTCTATTGTGGTGGTGTTAAGCATGTAGGCGGTTGGGATATACCTTGTAACTTAAGAAGCGGTCACGGTAATGTTACTGTTCAGGACGTAATTGCTTATTCCTGCAACGTTGGCATGATGGACATAGCAGAAAAAATGGGCCCAAGCATATTTTATGATGCACAGCTTGATTTTGGCGTAGGTAGCCTTACAGGAATAGACCTTCCAGCAGAAGCAGGCAATTCACCATACCTTATGTATGCAGAAGAAGATATACATGACTCGGAACTTGCAACAATGAGCTTTGGTCAGTCATTTAGTACAACTGCAATACAGGCAGCTACTTATATGTGTTCGCTTATAAATGGCGGAAACATTATGAAGCCTTATATTGTAAGCCAGATAGTAGATATTGACGGAAACATAGTAAGCGAAACAAAGCCAGAGGTAGTGCGTAAAGTTATAAGTAAAGAAACTTCTGACATAATGCGAAACATGATGGTTGCAACTGTTGATTATGGTACAGGTAAGAAAGCCAAAATAGAAGGCTATACATTTGGTGCTAAAACAGGTACAGCTCAGCAGGGTGTTCGTGCAAACAACGAATATGCCCTTACTTATGCAGCATTTTTACCAGTTGAAAATCCACAGTATTTTGTTCTTACACTTGCATATAAACCAGAGTCATATGCAGACGGTGTAACTACAGTTGCTCCTATGACAAAAACTTTACTTGAAAACATAATTAAGTATAAGAACATTGAGCCTGATAATTTAAGTGAGGCTTCAGAGGCAGCAGCATCAGACCAGACAGCCACAGTTACACTTCCAGACTATACAGGAAGCTTCCTTCAGGCAGTTTTATATGACATTGACAACAACAACCTTAAGTATGAGATTGTTGGCAGTGGAAACACTGTTGTAAATCAGGCACCTCATGGTGGCACTGTTGTAAATGAAGGCACAAGTATAATTATATATGTAGAAAAAGGTGAAGGCGAAACAGGAAGCATTGTTGTACCTGATGTTTCGGGTATGTCTTATACAGATGCCGTTGATAAGATTACAAATGCCGGGCTTTCTGCCGTTATAGAAGGCGATGAAGACGGAACGGCTGTAAAAACAGACCCTGCTTACGGTATTACAGTTGACGAAGGAGCAGAGGTTACTATTTATTTTGAAAAGACAGAGGAAGAAAGCACTTCTGATACATCAGAAAATGCAGCAGGTACACAGGCGCCTTCTTAAATAATTACTTTGTCATATAAAAAATATAAAACCAATAAAATTATAAAAAGCATAATTTTAGAGGTTTTATATGGAAAAAGTTGCCCTTTGGGTTAAAAAAAGATTATTTTTTGCTTTAGTCTGTATGACTATATGGGGAGTTCTTCTTATTTGCCGTGTTGTATATATGCAGACGGTAAATGCAGAAGAACTCCAAAATATGGCTTATGAGCAGCAGACAAGGGATAGGCTTATAACAGCTGAAAGAGGTTCTATTTTGGACAGAAACGGAGAAGAAATAGCTTCTACACAGTCTGTATGTGCCATAAGCGTTATACATAACCAGCTGGAAGATGAGGAAGAAGCCGCAAGGTTTTTAAGTGAAAAGCTGGATATAGAATATGAAGATGTTTTGGAAAAGGTTTCACAGAAAGTTGCTCTTGTGCGTATAAAAAAGAAAATAGACGATGAAACGGCAAGAGAAATACGAGAAGCTGCAATACCTGGAATAGTTGTTGACGAAGATGTTGAAAGGATATACCCTTTTGGTGAATTAGCGTCACACGTTATAGGTTTTGTAGGCGGTGACAATCAGGGCATTATTGGTCTTGAAAGTAAGTATGAAGAATACCTTGCTGGAAAAGAGGGCAAAATACTTACTCTTACAGACTCAAGAGGTCTTGAGATAAGTGATGCTCAGGAAAGAATAGCACCTGAAAAAGGCTATGACATTGTTACAAGTATTGATGTTTCTGTTCAGCAGTATGCTCAGCAGTTAATATCTGCCGCTGTGGAGGCAAAGGGCGCAAAAAGAGGTCTTATAATAGTTATGAATCCTAAAAATGGCGAGATTTATGCCATGGCTGATTATCCTGAGTTTGATTTGAATAATCCATTTGAAATTAATAATGAAGAGTTGGCTGCTGTTTGGGACGCATTATCAAGTGAAGAGCAAAATAACGAGCTTAACAAAATGTGGCGAAACACAGCCATTAACGATACATACGAGCCAGGAAGTACATTTAAAATAGTTACATCAGCAGCAGGTCTTGAAGAAGGTGCTGTAAAGGCAGACGATATGTTTACCTGCAACGGATATTATATGGCTGGTGACAGAATGATAAAATGCTGGAGATACCCAAGAACTCATGGAAGTGAAACTTTTGTAGAAGGCGTTCAAAATAGCTGCAACCCAGTATTTATGGCAGTTGCTCAAAGACTTGGAGCAGATACATTTTATGACTATATGGTAAAATTCGGCTTTACAGAAAAAACAGGTGTGGACTTAAATGGTGAGGCTGTGGGCATAATTCATAAAAAAGAAAACATAGGCCCAGTTGAGCTGGCTACAATGAGTTTTGGTCAGTCTTTTCAGATAACACCTCTTCAGCTTTTAAGAGCAGCTTCTGCCGTTGTAAATGGCGGGTATTTAATTACACCGCATTTTGCTGTTAAGGCTGTTGACGAAAATGGAAACACAGTTGAAGTTTTTGATGACGGTAACAAGGAAAAAATATTAAGCGACGAAACAAGTGCTCAAATGCGAGAAATACTTGAAAGCGTAGTTTCTGAAGGCACAGGAAATAAAGCTTATATAGCAGGATATTCCATAGGTGGCAAAACTGCCACAAGCGAAAAGCTTCCAAGAGGTAATGGAAAATATATTGCCTCTTTTATGACATTTGCTCCTGCCGAGAATCCTCAGATTATGTCTCTTGTACTTATAGATGAGCCACAAGGCGGATATTACGGCGGAAGCGTTGCAGGGCCTGTTATGAAAGACCTGCTTACAAATATACTGCCATATTTCGGTATAGAAAGGGATATGACAGGTGTTAATGAAGACGAAATAATTTATACAATTATGCCTGATGTGACAGGTATGGAAATAGGCGAAGCTGAAAAAATACTTAAAAACAATAATATTACATTATCAAAAAACGGCGAAGGAAATACAGTTGAAAAACAGTTTCCTCTGCCAGGTGAAAAAATAAGTGTTGGCACAAAGGCTATATTGTATTTAAAATAAATTTTATATATTGTTTGTTGATAAATCTATAGTTTTAGATTTTAATTATCGCTGAAGGGTTTGGGAAACGAAGAGTTTCCCAAATGGAATCCGCAGGTAAGCACCCGATGAACAAGGGCAGCGAAGCTGTTTTGCGTAAGCAAAATGCCGACGAAATTAATTTTCGGCGAGGAAAACAGCGTGTTTCGAGGCATTTATGCCGATGGAATACGTCTGTTTATACATAAAATAATCTCGACAAAATCCTGATTTTGTCGAAAGGGCGTCTATTTTTGACGCCCGAAAATAAATTTTATTAAATATTAATATTGAATTTACTCTAAGCTTTAATTATAATTTGTGTTTGGATTTGGAGGGAATACCTATGACATTAAAAGATATTTTAAAGGGAATTGACTACGAGGTTTTACAGGGAAGTGACACTATAGAAATTGACAACATTCAGTATGACTCAAGAAAAGCTGCCAAAGGCACGCTTTTTGTATGTATAACAGGATTTAAGACTGACGGACATAATTTTATTGACTCTGCTGCGGAAAAAGGTTCCGTGGCTTTTTCTGTAGAAAAGGACGTTGAGCTTAAAGAGGGCTATACTTATGTAAAGGTTAAAAATAACAGAGAAGCCCTTGCATACATGGCAGCAAATTACTACCATAAGCCATCTGAAAAAGTAAACCTTGTAGGTGTTACAGGCACAAACGGCAAAACAAGCACAACTTATATTATAAAGTCTGTTTTAGATAGAATAGGTCACAAGGTTGGCATAGTTGGCACTATAGAAAACAGAATAGGCGACAAGGTTATTCATGCCGACAGAACAACACCTGAAAGCCTTGAGCTTCAGGAGCTTTTTAAAGAAATGATTGAAGAAAATGTAACTGATATATGTATGGAGGTTTCTTCTCATTCTCTTGACCTTCACAGGGTTGACTGCTGTGATTTTGACATAGCTATATTTACAAACCTTACACAGGACCACCTTGACTATCACAAAACAATGGAAAACTACAAAAAAGCAAAAGCTATGCTTTTTGAAAGATGCAGCAAATGCGTTATTAATATTGACGATGAAGCAGGGGAATACATGGTTTCTGTTTCAAAGGGCGATATTATAACAACTGCCATAGAAAAGGACGCTGACCTTAAGGCAGAAAACATAGATATTACTGCTCATGGTGTTACATTTACACTTGATTATGAAGGCAAGCAGTATCCTGTTGAGCTTAATATTCCTGGTAAGTTCAGCATATATAACGCTCTTGGCTCCATAGGTGCGTGCCTTTTTATGGGCATAGACATGGAAACAATTATTGCAGGTCTTAAAGACATTCAGGGTGTCAGAGGCAGATTTCAGTCCATTAAGGGCAAAAATGGCGTAAGTGCTGTTGTTGACTATGCTCACACACCTGACGGTCTTGAAAATATATTAAACACAGCAAAGGAATTTGTTAAAGGCAGAATTATAACTGTTTTTGGCTGCGGTGGCGACAGGGACAAAACAAAGCGTCCTATTATGGGTGAAATTGCAGGCAGACTTTCTGACTTTTGCATAATTACAAGCGATAACCCAAGAACTGAAGACCCTGAAACAATTATAAACGAAATAGAAGTTGGCACAAAGAAAACTCTCTGTGAATACATTAAAGTTACAGACAGAAAAGAAGCCATATATGAAGCCGTTAAAATGGCAAAAGAAAATGACCTTATTGTTATAGCAGGCAAAGGTCACGAGGATTACCAGATATTTGCCGACAGAACAATACATTTTGATGATAAGGAAGTTGTGGAAGCAGCTTTTTTGGAGGCTTAATACAAAATGAACAGTTTAAATTTAAGTGAAATAGCAAAGGCTGTTGGTGGCACTTTAAAAGAAGGCACTTACGGCAGCAAAAAAATAAATTCAGTTACTACAGACACAAGACAGGTTACAGAAGGCTCTCTTTTTATACCTTTAAAGGGTGAGAGATTTGACGGTCACGACTTTATGGAAAAAGCCTTTGAAAGCGGCTCTATTTGCTCATTAAGCGAAGGCAAAGACGTAGAAGGCAAAGACATAATATTTGTTGATGACACAAGAAAAGCCATTAGGGATTTAGCCCAGTATTATATTTCAACACTTAACATAAAGGTAGTGGGCATAACAGGAAGCGTTGGCAAGACAACAACAAAAGACATGATAGCTTCT
>CALWHO010000061.1 GCA_944380405.1 uncultured Lachnospiraceae bacterium | reverse complement strand
CTCAAAACATTGTGGCTCTATTATTTCAAGGCTTTTAGGCAGATACACTTTTTCAAGACCGCTGCATACTGAAAAAGCGCCTTTTTTAAGGGCTTTTGTTCCCTCTTCAATGCGAATTTCTTTAAGGGATACGCAGAAAGAAAATATTTTCTCACCTGTTTCGTAGTGGCTTTTTGGCATTTTTACATCTTTAAGGGCGCTGCACCATGAAAAAGCCTTATTTCCTATTTTTTCTATATGGTCACCCAAATAAATGCTCTCTAATTTTGAACAGATTTCAAAAGCAGAGTCGCCTATTTCTTCCAGAAATTTTGGCAAAATAATTTTTTCAAACTTCTTACCTGAAAAAACGCCGTTGCCTATTTTTAAAACATTAAAGCCCTCTATACTGTCAGGTATTTCAATAAAATTTTCATCGCCTTCAAATGCTGTTATTTCAATGCCGTTCTTATATTTTTCATACTTAAAATTCATGTCAATCTATCCTTATTCCATGTCCTTTAAAGTGCTTATTTCCTGCATAATGTCTTTTTGTCTTTCATAAAAAAGCATCTGCTCGTTATTTTCAAAATACTCTTTGCTGCCGTATTTTGATATAAATGAAGCGCTGTTTTTGTCAGCCGTAAGGGCTGATACAATAATTGCCATTTCCTGACCCTTGCCAAATACTTTTGTTATAAACTCAAACATGTTGTCAATGTTTTCTTTTGTTTTGTCTGCCATTTCGTCTAAAGTGTCAAGGCGTTTATTAAATATTGATTTAATTAATCCAAAATCCTCTGTATTGTTTTCTCTGCCCTCTTTAGCAATAACAACGATGTAGCCATCTATTTCTTCTATTGCCTCACGAAGGGCATTTTCATAAGATTTATCAGGCACACCAGACATAAGTTTTATATCAAGATTTTTCCTGTTTTTGCTGTTTTCTTCCCTAAGTATCTGTAAAAATGGTGTGTCCTCATGGCATCTTTCTTTTATATTTTTAAGGCTTTTGTAAATCTCATCAACAGCCTTTTCTTCATTTAATACATTACGCATTTTTTCTGTAACAGTTTCAAGAAGAAGCCCCAAAAGAGTAAGCCTTTCGTCAAATCTGGCACTTTCAGCTCTTTTTGTAATTTCATCTGTAAACTTGCCGTTAAGTATATCAAGAACCTTGTAATCGCTTCTATACTTGTTGTAAAGGTCATAATAAAGAGCAAAATCCTTTGCTGTTTCTTCATGCTGAATGTACTGCCTTATAAGGCTTTCATCTACTTCTATGCCCATATCTTCATAAATATATATCATTTTTGAAAGGTCTTCCCAGCCTCTTGCTGTGGCAAAGGCTTTGCCCTCAACAGTTGTTTCCATAATGTAAAAGTTTTCTTTTTTAACATCAAGGTATGTAACTATTGCATTATGAACGCCTTTTTCAATAGCGTATTTCTTCCATACATTAAAATCAGGCTCAACATTTATTTTCTTAACCCTGTCTAATGTTGCCACGTCAAACTCCCTTACTGACTTGTTGTATTCAGGTGGGTTTCCTGCCGTAACTATTACCCAGCCTTCAGGCACTGGCATATTGCCAAATGTCTTATACTGCAAAAACTGAAGCATGGCAGGAGAAAGTGTTTCGGAAACACAGTTTATTTCGTCAAGGAAAAGTATGCCCTCTTTAATGCCTGTGTTTTTAATATAGTTATGCACTGATGATATAATTTCGCTCATTGTATATTTTGAAACGGCATATTCCTTGCCTTCAAATTCCTCTTTTTCAATGTAAGGAAGACCTATGGCACTTTGTCTTGTGTGGTGTGTCATTGAGTATGACACAATACCTATTTTAAGCTCTGCCGCTATCTGCTCCATAATGGCAGTTTTGCCAATACCAGGAGCACCTATAATAAGCACAGGTCTTTGATGTACCCTGTCAATTTTATATCTGCCAAATTTGTCCTTTGATAAATATGCCTTTATGGCGTTTTTTGTCTGTATTTTAGCTTCGTTTATGTTCATAATTAACCCTCTCAGTTTAAGCTTTTTTCGTCTATTACAACACCCATTGCCCATGGCGGCAGCTTCGGTCTTTCATTATCGTAGTCCATAAATATAAATGCTGCGTCATAAGGCGGTTTTTTTACTGGGTATTTTCCATAGCCGTCAGTAAAATATATAATACCCTTTAAATTTGTAAATTCCTTTTGCTCTAAAAGACTGTTTACCCTTTCAAAAACAGGTGTAAAATCAGTACCGCCAAAGCCTTTAAATTTTACTGTGGAAATATATTTTTCAAAGTCGTCTTTGCTTTTCACTATGTACTCGTCTTCTATTTTGTCGTCACACTGGAATATACGGATATTTATTTTATTAAAGAAGTTTTCGCTGTCCATAAGTATTGAATATGTTTTATCAAGGAACTTTTGCACCAGCTCACCCTGAACACTGCCTGATGTATCTATGGCTATTACAAAATCGCTTATTTTCTTAATTTCCTTATACTCTAAAGGCTCTACAAGGGGCATATTTTTATATACCTCAAGACCATATGTATAGTATATGTAGTCAAATTCATCGTCATTTACTCGTATATC
Organism: uncultured Lachnospiraceae bacterium; assembly: GCA_944380405.1. GTDB lineage: Bacteria > Bacillota > Clostridia > Lachnospirales > Anaerotignaceae > HGM11808. The sequence goes on along the minus strand of CALWHO010000061.1, from coordinate 5,917 downwards.
TTCGCCTATTACGGCAAACTTTTTCAAAAAAGCACCATAGTCGTGTTTATCTTTTCGTACTCTTTTAGTATTCTGCACAATAACAGAGCTGCCTTCTCTTTCGCCACTAAAGCTTTCCATGTCAATATTCATCTGCTCACAGTAGTCTTTCCACTGGCTTATTATTTCAGCAAGGTTTTTTGCACCTTCATCGTCTTCTGGAGGCATATCAGGCATGTTTTCCTTTTCGTCATCTGTTTTTTTCTCTCTGTGGCTGTACCAAAGCTGATGGCTGTCGCCTTTAAAGTTTTTACGCTCCATTTCCACCTCTTCGTCTGTCATACCTGAATTTAAAACATACTGGTATATTTTTTCTGCCGTAAGAGAGTCTACTTCGCTTTTAACCCTGTTTATAAAATTCTCCTGAAAATGAGTTGTTCTGCACTTTGAAACGCTGCCGCCCATAGAAGATAAAACATTTTCCACAGCCACATCACAGGCAAAATCCCAGCGTTTTTTGTCTATGTTTTCGGACACAAAGGCATGTAGAAAAAGGCAGTGGAATACGCTATGAAGAAACCTTCGCATAAGGAGATTTTTTTCTTCTTCATACGTTTTTATAACGTGCTTGTTGTTGTAATAAAGCCTTTTTCCGTCTGCTGCCATAGTAAAAACCATATCGTCATTTACAGGCTCCAAAGAAGCAGCAGCCATAGACATATATTTATATTCAACAAAAATAGAGGCTCGTATATCCTCTATTATCCTCTGACCTAAAAGAAACAGTCTTTTTTGCACTTCTTCTTTATTTATAACAGACATTTAAATAAGCTCCTTTTTAAGGCGTAATTTTTCAAAAAATCCAAAAAAATCATATTTATCAGATATTATACCATATAAAACAAAAAAAGCCGAAGACTTTTGTCTTCGGCTTTAAAAACTTACTGGAGTTTGTTTACCATTTTTGTAAGGCTTGATTTCTTTCTAGCAGCTGCGTTTTTGTGGAAGATGCCTTTCTTGTAAGCTTTATCAATAGCTGAAATAGCACCTGTAAGAGCAGCCTGAGCAGCAGCCTTATCGTTAGCAGCAACAGCTGATGTAACTTTCTTTACAGCTGTTTTTGTGCTTGATTTTACCATTTTGTTAAGAAGTGTTTTCTTAGCGATAACTTTTATTCTTTTTTTAGCGGATTTAATATTTGCCACGTTTCTTTCCTCCTAATCAATAAACTGTTAAAACGAACAATTAGTTTAATTTAGCTTTAGCTGTTTCAGCAAGCTTTGTGAAAGCTGCCATATCGTTTACAGCAAGCTCAGCAAGCATTTTTCTGTTGATGTTAACATCAGCAAGCTTTAAGCCATGCATTAACTGGCTGTAAGAAAGATTGTTCATTCTTGCAGCTGCATTGATTCTTGTAATCCAAAGAGCTCTGTACTGTCTCTTTGTCTGTTTTCTGCCTGCAAATGAATAAGCCATAGCTTTCATTACAGACTGTTTTGCAACTCTATACTGCTTAGATCTAGCACCACGGTAGCCTCTAGCTAATTTTAATACTTTTTTATGTCTTTTTCTTGCGTTAAGCGCACCTTTAACTCTTGCCATTTTTAAGTTCCTCCTATTGAATATTCCTGATAATTAAGCGTAAGGTAATAATTTTTTCTTTATTGAGTTAAGAACAGTCTTGTCTGTTAAAGTAGCCTTTCTTAAGTTTCTCTTTCTCTTAGTTGACTTTTTACCAAGAATATGCTGAGTGTTAGCTTTGTGTCTCTTAAGCTGACCTGAACCTGTTACTTTAAAACGTTTTGAAACTGCTTTTTTTGTTTTTAATTTAGGCATTTTAATATCCTCCTTAAGTGTAAATAGAACAAATAAATTTTTTATCAAGCCTTAGGAGCAAGGAACATTACAAGGCTCTTTGCTTCCATTTTTGGGGCTTTATCTACAACGCCAAATTCAGCAACATCTGCTGCAAAACCTTCAAGTATTGAAACAGCTGTTTTTGAATGACCTATTTCTCTTCCTCTGAAACGAATACTTACTTTAACCTTGTCACCGTTTTTAAGGAATTCAATTGCTTTTTTAACCTTCACCTGAACGTCGTGAGTGTCGATGCTTGGAGACAGACGAAGCTCTTTAACATCAATAACTTTCTGTTTCTTTTTGGCTTCTTTTTCTTTTTTAGCCATATCGAAACGATACTTGCCATAATCCATTATTTTGCATACAGGCGGTTTAGCTGTTGGGGCAATTTTAACAAGGTCAAGCTTTCTTTCGTCAGCCATCTTCTGTGCTTCTTTTGAAGAAACAACACCAATCTGATTGCCTTCATCGTCTATAAGTCTAACTTCTTTGTCTCTAATCTGCTCATTAATCATTAACTCAGTAATGGTCAAGCACCTCCTAAAAATATAAAAAAAGCGGATAGCAATCTATCCGCCTAACACACATAGTTACAGTATAGCTAAAAATACTATACATTAAACACTATTAACCCTGTCGTGCCTTATTGCCGCAAGGTGAGAAGCGGATACTTCTGCTTTGTTACCTGAAGTAGTATACCATTTTGATTTTTTGATGTCAATAGTTTTTTCTATTTATTTAACAAAACATCAATAATATTTTTAAGCATATTTTCCATATATAAATTACCACCTGTTGAAACCGTTTCTTCCTTAAAATTACCATTTATTTTTATAATGCCATAGTAATTTTCATCTTCCACAACGGCATATCCATCTTTAACCTCTTCTCCTCCAAGGAATATAAAAGGCACTACTTCATTACCATTTGCATCGACATAGCCTACATTATAATCTTCATCAGGAACAGCTGAAAGACCTTCACTGTAATTAACAGCTCTTTCATAAAGAGAATAGTCTATTTCTTCTCCATCAGAGCCATAAAACTTAATTACATGTTTATGGTCCTCATACTCATCTTCAGATTCAATATCAACTATTGTTTCTGTTTTAAATACACCCATAAATTTGTCATCTGAGTATTCTCTGTAATATGGTATTTCCTCAAAATATTTTTCTTTTAATATGTTCATATCTTTATCTATAACATAAAGAGTTTTGCTGTTTCTGTCATACATAAAAGCCTGTCCATTATAAAAACTGCTTAATAAAATCTCTTCTGGTGTCCTTAAACTATTCCCTGACTTATCTATGTATGTTTCAATTAATCTGTCTGTGCTTACAGCAGCTATGCCTTCACAGAAGTTTTCAACATTAAAAAACTTAGGAGTTATGACCATTTTTCCTTTTGTATCTATATATCCCCATTTACCGCCTGTTTTAACAGCTGCAAGGCCTTCGCTGAAAAGCTTTATCTCTTCATAATTTTTGTCAGATATTCTTTTGCCATTTTCGTCAACAAAATAATATATATAGTTGCCTTGTCCAAGCTTTTCTTCTACACCATAAAAGCCTTCGCTATATCCAATAATATCATTATAAGCCATTGGAATAACTTCATCACCTAAAGGCGTTATAACACCCTCCAAATGTTTTCCGTTTTCGTTTTTGCCTATAATAAGGTTTCCGTTTGAAAGTGCATCAATAGAATATTCGCCTTCGTACTCCTTTACCACTTCACCACTGCTGTCAATTATATAAACAGGTCTTGTGCTGGAAGAGCTTTTTGAAATACCGTCACGTTTGCCTTCTGCAAGAAAATACCCGTTTCCAAGATTTTCAATCCAGCCATATTCAAGAGAAAGCGGACAGGTATACGAAAAGTTCGCTCCAAAGGCAAACACCCCATTAGAAAACACAATAGATAAAGCAATTAAAAGTCCCATAAATTTCTTCATATATATCCCTCCTTTGTTATTAATTTTACCATAGTTTGGCATACAAAAACTTAACATTTTGATTACGTTTCATTTTTTACTATATTTTAAGAAATCTTTAAGATTCGCCATGGGTCACAATATGGACAATTTATTTCATGTATGGTATAATTTTTACAAACCAGATAAAAATACTATGAATAATGAAAGGGGTATGCACTATGAAAAAATATATAGCCTTGGCTCTTGCAGCTGCCGTAACAATAACAGCCGCAATTCCTGTACTTACACCAAATAGTTCTGCTCAGGCAGCAACAGAAGAAAAAGCACAGCTTAGACCAGACATTTCTATTGTATATAATGGAGTGGATACCAACTTTAAAACAGCCTCTGGCTCTGCTGTTTACCCAATTTTGTTTGAAGACAGCACATATCTTCCTCTTCGTGCCATTGGCGAGCTTATAGGCAAAAACGTAAACTGGGACGAAAGCACAAAAACAATTACATTAAGCGGAACAAGAACAGACTCATCATCAAATTCTAAAAATCCTGATGCCTCAACAAAAACAATATATGTTCAGGAAAGAGGCGACTTTACAATAGTAATTGACGGTGTTAAACAGAAATTTAAATCCGCTTCAGGTCAGACTATTTACCCAATATTATACGAAGGCAGCACATACCTTCCTCTTCGTTCCATTGGCGAAATTATGGACTGCTCAGTAGGCTGGGACGATGCAAAGAAAATTGTAACTCTCGATAGCGATCTTACAGTTACAGATGCTGACTCATTTGGCAGCAGCAAGGAAGAAATCACACAGGGCTATATTGGAACAGATAAAGCAAAAGAAATCGCCCTTGACCATGCAGGATTAAAATCATCAGAAGTTACATTTATAAAAGCTAAATTAGACTACGATAATGGCGTAAGAGTATATGACGTTGAATTTTATTCAGACAATAAAGAATATGACTACGAAATAAATGCCGAAACAGGCAAAATACTTGATTATGACTATGATGTTGAAAGCTGGACAAGACCAAGCACAACTACAACAACTATAGACGCTGCTAAGGCAAAGGAAATCGCTCTTAACGATGCAGGTCTTAAATCAAATCAGGTTACATTTATAAAAGCAAACCTTGACTATGATGACGGCAGAAAAATATATGAAGTTGAATTCTATAAAGGCAATACAGAATACGACTACGAAATAGACGCCCAAACAGGTAAAATTATAAGCTTTGACTATGATGCAGAAAGCTATACACCACCAAAAAATAACTCATCAAATACTTCTGTTACACTTGACGAAGCTAAAAGCATAGCATTAAACCATGCAGGAGTAAAATCCTCTGAAGCTACATTTACAAAAGCTAAACTTGATAGTGATGATGGCAGAAAGGTTTATGAAATAGAGTTTAGAGTAGGTCGTATGGAATACGAATGTGAAGTAGATGCATCAACAGGTGCAGTAATAGACTATGATGCAGAATATGACGACTAATATTAAAAGCTTTAAGGCTTAATAAGCCTTAAAGCTTTTTTTTGCTGTAAAAAAGGCACATACTAAAATTTAAGTATGTGCCTTTTGTTAGCTTTATGCTCTTGTCTTAATTTCTTCTGTTATTCTTGCAATAACATCTGCAAGATCCTGCTGTCCTTCTTCACCAGCTCTTGAACGAAGTGAAACTTTGTTAGCTTCAACATCTTTTTCACCAACAACGATGATATAAGGAACTCTTTCGTTTCTTGCTTCTCTAATCTTGAATCCGATCTTTTCGCTTCTAAGGTCTTTTTCTGTTCTGATGCCAGCATCTTCAAGCTGAGCAGCTACCTTTTCAGCATAATCGTTGAATTTTTCGCTTATTGTAAGGACTTTAACCTGAACAGGTGAAAGCCATGTTGGGAATGCACCTGCAAAATGCTCAATAAGTATACCGATAAATCTTTCAATAGAACCGAAGCATACACGGTGAATCATAACAGGACGTTTCTTTGTGCCATCTTTGTCTATGTATTCAAGTTCAAATCTTTCTGGGAGGTTCATGTCAAGCTGAATTGTACCACACTGCCATGTTCTGCCAATAGAGTCTTCAAGGTGGAAGTCAATCTTAGGACCATAGAATGCACCATCGCCT
>CALWHO010000060.1 GCA_944380405.1 uncultured Lachnospiraceae bacterium | reverse complement strand
ATAGCTTATACAGCTTCCATCCCCGGAAGTAAACTGACCAACTTCATGAACATGGCAACCAACGCCTTCTTCCTCATCCTCAAAATCAACCTCAATAATAAGGTTATTTTCGCTCATTATTTTAAGGAAGTTATCATACTGCTCCTCTGTGGTAGTACAAATAGGCTCGCCATTTGGTTTTTTAGGATTGTCCTTGAACCACTGTCTGGACCAGTCCTCAAAGGAATCCAGTGTGCCCGAAAATGACCATCTTCCGCAGCCGTAAAACTCCGTTGTCAGATGCTCCTCGTCAAAATCGCTGTAGCAGCTCTGAATACCGTACTCACCATAAAATCCCCACAGGTCTAACACCGGCTCAAAAGCATCAATAGCTTCCTGTGTCCAGTCGCCTTTTAATGTAATTTTTCCATGTGCACTTGAAATATTTGCCATAAAAACCGCCTCCATTTATATTTAAAATCAAAGTACAAAATTGAATACAATAAACATTTATATACAAAAAAAGTAATTTATTTGCATATTTTTAATTAATTATTTATATTATTTTATACCAATCAAAAAATTATTTCAACACTTTAAATACATAAAATATAGTTAAACTATATATTTTATATATATTTCACAAACAATTAATTTTTGCTTCCTAAAATATAACACAAAAATATTTTATATTTACATTGCTGCAAAATATTATTAATACACTTTTTCGTTTTATGTTTCCTACAAATTCCACAAGATTTTTTAGAGTTTAACAAACAAATGTATATGGTCTTTACAAGACATTGTTACTATTATTTCTGTTCCTTGTTTCTTACTAATTTTTATTAATATTTTTTATTTCTCACCTATTCTTTGAAAAAAACACTATATGGTATTTAATGTGGTTGAAGAACCTTTATATTGCCAAATAAATTTTTTAAATTCTGTACTACTTTATTTCGCCAGCGTACCTGTTAATTTATTTTATATAAATTACCAATAAAAAAAGCCGCTTTATATATAAAGCAGCTTTTTTATATTTTATTTTAAATTTATTTATACCATAGGCAATCAAAAACCTAAAATCAATTTGTTTTTGATTAAATATTTTATACTTTTTTCCATTTCAAATTAAGAGGATTGCTTCCTCTTACAGTGTCTAAAAGTTTTTGGCAGAAATTATCTGACATAATATCATCTTTGTCCAGTATTTCTATGCCGTACTCTCTTGCCCTTTTGTATGTTCCAGCACCCATTGTGCTGCTTTCACCAAAGGCAACTATAATGCTTTTTGAAAACCAACCGCCTATTCTTTTCTTCTCAATAAGAAGCTCGTTTAAAGCGGCAGTGTTGGCATCTCTAAGTTTGCAGCTTACAAACACAGGCATTGACTTATCCATAAATATAACGTCTATTTCATTTTCAGCAGCATCTATGCCGTCATAAGCATCCCAGTCTATCATAGTTCCAAGACGTACATCTTTAAATACTCCTGTTCTTTTTGCGTTTATATATACAAAAAGCTCAAGCCATACACCATAACTTATCATATAGCTTTTTATCTTCGGTGACACTATTTCAAAATCTATGTACCTTTCACCATAGTAAAGATTTTTAATAAAGCCCAGTCTTTCAAAATAATCAATCATTCTTCTGTCGGCAGTTACCTTTTTGCCGTCTTTTTGGCTGATTTCATATTTTGCATGAAAAACACAGTATTCAGGGGCAGAGTTAGCCATAGCCGTCTGAAAATATGCACAGGTATCACGCCAAAGCTTTATGTTTCTAAATATTATCTGGCACATCTCCAGAATTTTGTCAAAAAACTCCTCAGGTGGTCCACTGTGGGAATTACCCACAAAACAGGCACCTCTTGCATCTACAAAGTCCTCAAGGGTCAGTTCTTCTGTGTGAATGTCCTTTGTGCTGTCGTTAAGGTCCATAACCCTTTCTGCCAAAATATCAGTATACACAAGCCTTGTGCCCATGTCCCTGCCAGCTTTAAAACCTGCAATAGTCATAAGCTCACTGCCTCCTGTAAGCTCAACAATGCAGTTGCCGTTTTTTTCAATAATACCCCTTACAGTTTCGTATATTTCATTTATTTTAAGTATATTTACAGGGTATTTTTCAAGTATAATATTTGGCAAATGCCTTTTAAAGCATTTTTCAAGGCTTTTAAAACGGTTCATGTCCTTTATGGCACAGTCATAAACAAATACCACTTTGTCAGGCTTATTTGTAATTACACCTAATGTATTTTTAACTACATCTTTGTCGTAAAATTGGATTTGTGTAAGCATTTTTTCTTCCACATCCTTTTTATTCTGAAACTTTTTCCTCTTCAAATACTACCTTTGGCTCTTTTTCAACCTCTTCTTTTCTCTTGCCGAAAACAGCGCCAAAATTAAGCTTGTTTACTACACCAGGAGCCATATCAATAAGTTTGTTTACAGCGTCCTGATTTTTAATATTTATAAGCTGAACATTACCATTTATAATCGCTAAAACAGCACTTGGAGTTATTTTTGCACCAAGACCGCCGCCTGTGTTTTTGTCCTTGCCTTCTTTTCCGCCTGCTGCCATGCCAAAGCTAACCTCAATAAGAGGAAGCAAAACAACATCACCTATTGTTATGGCATCGCCTACAACTGTTTTAGTTGAAACAAAGTCACCAAGATTTTCACATAAACTTTCTATATTGCTCTTTACGCTGTCACTCATTTTTTAACACCTCTGCCTTTCAAGTATATTTTTATAATTTTCCAAATAGGCTTTTTAAATGCAAATTTTAAGCTTTCTATTAATAAATACCCTATTGTTATGCTGCCTTTAATACTGCCATTTCCTTCAAGTATTTCTTTGTCAAAATCAGCAGCTATGTTTAAACCGCTGAAAACTGTTCCTTTTATAAAACCGCCTGCTGCCAGTATATATCCTGTTAATGCCGGGTCGTCTGTGCCTACTTTAAGGCTTATGTTTAAGTCATCAGGCTTAACGCCTTTTAATATTCTTTTTATAAAATCAAATGTAACAGAGATTAACTCTTTTTTCTCTGATAAAGACATTTTTAAAAAATAGTCCTTGTCTATTTTTTCTGCCTCTTTAATTTCAGCTTCTTTTTCCTGCCTGTTTTCTGTTTCAGGTGGAATTTCTTTTTCTTTAATTTTAACTCGCCTTACAACTGCCTTTTGAGTAGTTGCCTTTTTTTCTTCCACCTGAGAATATATTTTTTCAAATTTATCCTCTTTTTTAATTTGAGGAATTGTAACTTCTCTTTTAAATACCGGCTCCTTAAGAGGCTGTTTTATTGGTTCTTTCGGCTTTTTTACAGGCTCTTTTATTTGTTCTTTTTCCTCAAAACTTTCAAATACAACCTCTTTAACATTTGGCTTTTCTTTTTTAGTGTTTTTATCTGTTTCAGTTTTTGATGTTTCTTCTTCTGGCTCTTTTATAATTGTTTTTCCAAAAATTTTAACTTCATACCCAATGTTATCATCGCTATATATAACAT
>CALWHO010000059.1 GCA_944380405.1 uncultured Lachnospiraceae bacterium | reverse complement strand
GGAACTTCTATACCGCTTGATACAAGGCGGTGCTGCTGATTTTCAACGCTTCTTGCACCTATTGCAACATAGCCTAAAATGTCATCAAGAAAAGCGTAATTTTCTGGATAAAGCATTTCATCTGCGGCTATAAGATGTGTTTCTTTAATGGCACGAATATGCATTTTTCTTAATGCTCTTATGCCTGCAAGGATATTTGCACCTTTTTTAGGGTCTGGCTGATGAAGCATACCCTTATATCCTTCACCTGTTGTACGAGGTTTATTTGTATAAATTCTTGGCACAATAAATAATTTATCTTTAACTTTATCATTAAGCTGTGCAAGACGGTATGTATAGTCACACACTGCATCTTCATCGCTGGCTGAACATGGCCCAACGATAACAAGAAATCTTTTATCTTTGCCAGATATAACATTTTTAAGCTCTTCATCACGAAGTGCTTTTACTTTTTTTAACTCTTCACTCATAGGAATTTCATCTTTAAATTCTTCTGGTGAGTATATGTCCTGAACTTTTCTAAAACTCATTTGATGCATTCCTTTCTATATAAAATAAAAAATGTATATTGAAAAACCTTTATTTTCACATTATAATATATATTATTTTTTGCATATTTGCAATAATTTTTAAGATGTGCCTGAAAACCATCTAATAAAAAACAGGAGGAATTTAATATGGAAAATGTGAGTTTTAAGGTTAGGTTTATGGCTATTACTGCTGTTACGGCAGCAATTTATATGGTGGCAACAGTTGCAATTGCACCTATAAGTTTTAATGTTGTGCAGCTTAGGCTATCTGAAGTTATGGTGCTTTTAGCATTCATAGACAAAAAATACGGCCCGGGACTTATACTCGGCTGTTTTATTGCAAATCTTTTCAGCCCTATATGGATGATAGATGTTGTATTTGGAACATTGGGAACGGTTATTGCTGTATTTGGAATAGTAAGAAGTAAGAGTCTTTTTATGGCAACTTTATGGCCAGTAATTTCAATGGTTTCTGTTGCAGCTGGAATTGCCATTGGCTCAAGTTTACCATACATACCGACACTTCTTACTGTTATGGCAGAAGAATTTGCAGTTGTTGTAATTATTGGCTATCCACTTTTTAAGATTTTGCTTAAAAATGAAAAGCTTGTTAATCTACTTAAATTTTAACTATATTCAGGCAGTGTTTATTCACTGCCTTTTTTATTTTTCATATAATAATTAAGCTAATCATATAATTATCAAAAGAGGGTGATTATTATGATTGGCGAAAAATTTAAAAAGACCATTTTAGGAATATGTATTTTTACGTGTGCAGGTGTTTTTATGGCTGTAAATATATTTGCTTCTTCAATAAGTGACAGTCAGCTTAAAAACATAGAAAACACAGACGTTATGACAGAAGTGGCAGGCATTGTATTAAGCGACTCTAACTACGAAGGCGGTTTTACGGCAGATGAAGTTGGAAAAATAGAGGTTTATATGTACGATTTAACAGGTGACGGCAAAGAAGATGCCATAGTTTCTGTATTTTTCGGTCCTAAAAGCAATATAACTTCTGTATATGAAAATAAAGGCGGTATTTATGACTATAGAGGCACTTTGGGCGAGTTTTTTTCTCCTTCTGACATAAATGTGCAAAGTTTAAACAGCGAAGATTATGTAATATTTGTTTCAGACTACATAAATCAGCAGATAGGTGCTTTTGAAAAGGAAACATATTTATATGGCTATGTATGGGACGAAAAATTAAATGATTATAAAACTGTATTTGCTGATCCCTTAGACATAGAGGCTCAGTGGCTTCAAGATGGTATATGGAAAAAGGTTGTAAGGGAAGGCAGCTATACTTATGATAATTCATCTGTTCCTAATATAAAAACAACATATAATCAGGAATATTATACATATTCAGATGAAGGAAACAAAAGACCGTCAAAGGACGAAGACTATAACATTGCTGATAGCTGGCAGGAGAATGAAACCTATTACTGGAGTGATGAGTGGAGCAGGTTTATAGTTGGTGAAAAAATTGAAAAATCAACAGGTGAGAAGGTTGCTATAATAAGCAGATGGAACAAACTGCCGTATTCACGTACGCCTGAATTTCAGCCATACAATAATGTTGAAAGAATACTCAGAAAAGACGGAAAAGCTGAAAATGTAAACAAAGATACATTGACAGAAATAGAAAACAAGGTTTTTAATACAATTAAATCAACTTAAAAACAAAAGGCCCTGAATCCAAAAAGGAAACAGGGCTTTTTGTTATTTTTCTTTATATGGGTTTACATGAACCATACAATGTTTTGCCTCAGGAAGAGTATCTTCTATTTTATGGTGTACTTCTTCGGCTATTTTATGACCGTCATAAACTGTTAATGAACCATCAACGGCTATTTCAACATCAACATATATTTTTGAGCCGTGCATTCTTGTTTTAACATCGTCAATATGCTTTACTCCTGACACAGAGTTTATTGTATTTTCTATTTTTTCAAGTGTTTCTTTGTCTGCTGATCTATCTATAACCTGATTAAATGCTGCTATATAAATTTCAACAGCTACTTTAATAATAAGTCCGCATACTACAAGTGATGCAAGTGGATCAAGTATTTCAAGACCCATTATTGCTCCGCCTATACCTATAAATGTACCTACTGATGAAAGGGCATCACTTCTGTGGTGCCATGCATCGGCTTTAAGTGCTGGTGAGTCGATTTTATTGGCTGTTCTTACTGTAAAGTGGTACATCCATTCTTTTGCTGCAATTGATATTATTGCAGCAACTAAGGCAAGTATGCCAGGACGAGTAAATTCTCCTGCTATTATAGTTTTAATGCCTGAGTATCCAATGCCTATTGCTGTAACTGCCAGCATAATAGCCAGCATTTTAGCTACAACTGATTCAATTTTTTCGTGGCCATAAGGATGACCTTCATCATCTGGTTTTGATGAAAAATACATACCTACCATTACGGCTATTGTAGATGCCACATCAGAAAGAGTATGAACACCGTCTGCAATCATGGCTGAACTACTGGCAATTATTCCGGCAAGAAGTTTTATTGCTGCAAGAGCTACATTTACTATTATTGATATGGTGCTTACTTTGTTGGCTGCATTAAGCCTTTCCAAATCTGTCATTATTATATCACCTCTAAAACAAATTATATAAATAATACCATTATGAATATTAAAGTCAACAGAAATATATGTTGTTGCGTCATAACTTTGGTTATATAATATATTATGTTATAATTTGCAAAATGATTTTTACATACCAAAAAAGGAGAGATTTTTAATGAGTTTAATAGCTGAAAGCATCATAGACCTTATTGGAAATACACCTCTTGTAAGGCTTAATATGATTAAAAAAAGCCTTAATTTAAAGGCTGATATTTTAGCTAAGGCTGAGCTTTTTAATCCGTTAAGTTCTGCCAAGGACAGAGCGGCTTTATACATGATTGAATATGCAGAAAAAAACGGCATTTTAAAGCCTGGTGGCACAATTATAGAGCCTACAAGTGGCAACACAGGCGTTGGTCTTGCTTTTATATCTACTTTAAAAGGATATAAACTTATACTTACAATGCCTGAAAGCATGAGCATTGAAAGAAGAAAACTTCTTAAACAGCTTGGAGCAGAAATTATACTTACACCTGCTTCAGAAGGCATGAGTGGAGCCATAAAAAAGGCACAGGAGCTTTTAAATTCAACAGATAACGCTTTTATGCCTAATCAGTTTGGCAACAAAGCCAATGCCCTTGCTCACAAAATGACAACAGGTCCTGAAATAATTAAGCAGACAGAGGGAAATATTGACTTTTTTGTTGCAGGTGTTGGTACAGGCGGCACAATAACAGGTGTTGGTGAGTGTCTTAAGGAATTAAATAAGGACATTAAAATTGTGGCTGTTGAGCCTTTTACATCTGCCGTATTAAGCGGAGAAAAAAGTGGTGCTCATGGTCTTCAGGGTATAGGTGCCGGATTTGTGCCTGATGTACTTAATACAGAGATTTTAGATGAAGTTATTAAAATAAAAGACGAAGAGGCTATTGAAACAGGTAAGCTTCTTGCAAAAACAGAGGGGATTTTGGCGGGTATTTCTTCTGGTGCTGCATTATGTGCTGCAATTAAATTAGCTGAGAAAGAAGAAAATGCAGGTAAAACAATAGTTGTTCTGCTTCCAGATACTGGAGAGAGATATTTGTCTACGGCTCTTTTTGATTGAGAGAAAAAATGTGACGAATTGTACAGTTTTATTAGTGATTTAATATCTCAATGGCATATAGTTGTAAAAAATGCACTTAAAAATTGTATTTGTTACACAAAAAATAAAAAAATTGTTTTTTTTAAAAGGATTTTTGAACAATGTATAGAATATATATTATATAAAAACTCAACTAATTACATTGAGTTTGAATATATTGTATAGTATAATAAGCTATATACAAAAAAATATCATATCCAATAAGGGGGAGATTTCAATGATACAGATTATAGCAGGCGAAAAAGGCGAAGGCAAGACAAAAAAACTTATTGAAATGGCAAATGAAGCTGGCAAAACAGCCAATGGTCATGTTGTATTTATTGATGATGACAACAGACACATGTATGACCTCCATTATAACATCCGTTTTGTAAAAACAAACTTTGTAATGGATGATCAGAAAATATTCTTTGGTTTCATTTGCGGTATACTTTCTCAGGACAGTGATATTGAACAGATTTATATTGATGGTCTTCACAATATCGTAAAAAATCTTTCTGCTGATGATATTGCAGAATTTGTTAAAGAGCTTGAAAAAATTTCAGCAGACGAAAATGTTGATTTCAAACTCATTATAAGCAGCAAAGCGGATGCTCTCCCTGAAATTGCTAAAAAATACGTTATATAATGAATGAAATATCTGATATCTATAGCAGATATTCTTACTATTTGACTAATGTCTATGGCGGAAAAACGTACAAGCTTCCGCTTAACATCCCTGTTTCATGCCCCAACAGAGTTTGTGGTATGGGCGGATGTACCTATTGTGATGAAAAAGGTGCCGGATTTGAAAACTTATCCGACACCTTTTCTGTTGGAGAGCAGATAAAAAAGAACAGAGATTACATAGGTAAAAGATATAAGGCAAAAAATTTCATAGCTTATTTTCAGAACTTTACAAATACATATCTTCCTATTGATATGTTTGAAAAGTATATGAATGAAGCAGCAGAGGAGGATATTGTGGAAATAGCTGTGTCCACAAGACCTGACTGCATTAGAAAAGAATATCTTGATGTGCTTTATAAAATTAAGCAGGAGAAAAATATTGAAATAACAATAGAGCTTGGGCTTCAAAGCATAAACAGCAAAACCCTTAGAAAAATAAACAGAGGTCACACTCTTGCTGAATATATAGATGCTGTAAATGAAATTAAAAAATATGGCTTTAAAATATGCACACACATTATATTAAATCTTCCTTGGGACGATGACGAAGATGCTGTTGAAACGGCAAAAATACTTTCTGCATTAAAAACAGATTTTGTAAAGCTTCATGCCCTTTATATTGTAGATGGCACTATAATGGGTGAACAGTACAAAAATAAAGAATTTGAAATTTGCAGCTGTGAAGAATACAAAAAAAGAGTTATAATGTTTCTCAGGTATCTTTCAAAAGATATTTGGGTACAAAGGCTTATAGGTCGTGCACCAGAAGAAAACTCACTTTTTGCTAACTGGGGCAGAAGCTGGTGGGCTATACGAGATGAGATAGAAGAAGAGATGCATGAAAAAAACTATTATCAAGGTGAGCTTTGTGATTATCTTGATGGAAAAAGCGTAAGGAAATTTTTTGAATGTTAAAAGATTAAAATTTTATTAAATTTATTAAATATTCAGGAAAAAAAGCCACTTATATGATATTATTTATTTGCGGCTAAAAACATAAGCCGTCCTTGAAAGGAAGAAACTTAGTATGAAGTACGA
The DNA here is from genome assembly GCA_944380405.1 of uncultured Lachnospiraceae bacterium. Classification (GTDB taxonomy): domain Bacteria; phylum Bacillota; class Clostridia; order Lachnospirales; family Anaerotignaceae; genus HGM11808. Next base: position 9,121 of record CALWHO010000059.1, on the reverse strand, counting down.
AAAGGTTATTGCCTTTATTGTTATGACAGCCATAATCATAATGTCTACTATTATTTCCATAAATGTATTTTTAAATGATGAAAAAGATTTAGGAACATCTTTTATTGCTGAAGAAAATACAGGAAACAGTGCTGTTGGAAGGTTTTTAAGTTTTGATGAAAAAACTCTTTCTGGTGAGGAAAGCTCAAGGGATAATGGAGATGTAATTAATCAGCTTGAAAGTATAATGACTTATGAGGATCAAATGGCATTTGAAGTTGTTAAGGTACGCAGAGGTCAAAAGGTACTTTGCAACTATGGCTGCTCCGAATTTATACTATCCGAAGGCAGTGCTACAGCAGTGTTTGATGACAAAAAAGGATTTATAGATGTTACGAGCGGAATTTCTTTGGAAAACGAAGCCCAGCTTTTGCAGGATCATTTATACATACTTATTATAGAAGGTAATTCAGGTGCTGTTGTTACAAGCGATGAAGCAACATTCCTTATCAGGGGCGGATACACAATTAAAGAGTGAGGGAGTGTTGAAATGAAAAAAACAAACTTAATTAAAAAGCTGTTTTTTGCCGGAGCTCTTGCTACGGCTATTTTTAGTTCTGTAACAGCTTTTGCAGCGACAACATTGTATGAACAGATTGATGAACAGATATTAGCCAAGGGAATCAACTATCAGTTTAAGCACAGGCTTACATCTGATGGCTGGCTTGACATATATGTGCTTACAGCAGATTTATCAAATGAAAATATATCTGTAAATCCTGTTGAAAGCACAAAAGAAATCGGTTTAAAAGAAACAATAGATGCTCTTTTAAATGAGCATGATGCAGTTGCAGGTGTAAACAGTGCATATTTTGGTCTTAAAGGTACACATTCAGCATCATTTGGACCTGTAATATCTTTTGGTGATATTGTTTCAATAGATACTGACAAAAACATTAATTCAAATCAGTTTGGTACAATGTTTATTGACGATAGCAAAAATCCTATGTTTGGATACTTTAAGACAACTATGAATTTTGTTGTTGGTGGCAATAAATTATTTGAATTTGCCAGCATTAACAAAATTACAGAAATGAAATACCCAATTATATTTGACAAAAATGGCGGCACAGATACATCTCAGCTTGACGCCAGATTTCCAGGTCTTTTAAAAATTGTAGTTGAAAATGATAAAATTACATATATTTCTCAAAGAGGCGAAACTGTTAAAGTGCCTGAAGACGGATACCTTGTAATACTTGGCACAGACTATGCCAATGCTTATGAAAGCTATTTATCAGTAGGTCAGAGTGCAACAGTTGATGTAAACTGCAACTTTAATCTTGACAGTATTGAAACTGCCATTACAGGCGGCGGAATTATACTTGATAATGGACAGAAGCCAGCAAACATAGGCGAAATGTCAGCAGGCAGACAGCCAAGAACACTTCTTGGTCTTTCTCAGGACAAAAAGACACTTAAACTTATTGTTGTTGATGGACAAAGAAGCAGTGCCAGTGGTGCCAGCATTGGTATGACACCTGATGAATGTATAGAGCTTCTTAAATCAGAGGGCATGTATTACGGACTTAACCTTGACGGTGGTGGTTCTTCAACAATGGCTGTAAGCGATGATTACGGCACAGCAATGATAGTAAATAATTCGGCAGAAGGTACACCAAGAAAAGTAATGACAGCTGTAGGTATATTTGATGAAAGCCCTGTTACAGAGCCAAGGTCACTTATAATTGAGTCTGCAAGCGAAAGCGTTACACCAAATGGTACTTTTGACCTTAAGATTTATGGTTATGACGATAATTACCATAAGATACTTATAAATGCCAGCGATGTTAATTTTACAGTTGAGGGTGGAACAATAGAAGACAGCAAGGTTAAGGCAGGAGAAAGCGGCACAGTTATTGTTAAAGGCGAATATAATGGTATGACAGCCGAATGCAGAGTTCCTGTTGCACCTATAATAGCAATTAACACTTCTGTTACAGAGCTTTATCTTGATCAGGGTCAGACAGCTAACTTTACTGTTACAGGAACTGCAAGCAGTGGTGCTACAGCAGACATTACAAATTATGTAACGGTAACAACTGATTTTGGTACAGTAACTCAAAATACATATACAGCACCTAATACATCAGGTGGCGGACTTATTTCCATAAACTATAACGGTCTTACATGCTATATTAAAGTAAATGTAGGCAGTGAAGAAAAGGCGATAGATTCTTTTGAAAATATACAGTATCTTAACTTCTCATCATATCCTACAGATATACAGGGTATAGCAGGAGTAACAACAAAGTATGTATCAAATGGCAGTAAAGCCCTTGGTCTTAGCTACTACTTTAAACAAAGCGACTCAACAACACAGGCTGCGTACCTTACATTCCCACAGGGTATAGCAATTAGCGGAAAACCAAACAGCCTTTTACTTGATATTTACGGCAATGGTACAGGTCAGTGGGTAAGAGGTAAAATTACAGATGCAACAGGTGCAGAATTTGTAATTGATTTTTCAAGAGACGTTATTTGGAATGGTGAGTATCAGACAGTTACAGCAGAGGTTCCAAAGGAAGTTGTATACCCTATAAAGCTTAACACTATTTATGTTGCAGCTCTTACAAACAATATTACAGCTCAGCAGGTTATGTATTTTGATAACTTAAGAGGCGAATTTGTTACAGAATATGATGTAGCAGTTCCAGAAGCTGTTGTTGGCAGCGACAGCCTTAAAGCTGACACAAGCGGAAAGGCAGATGGTTTCTATTACGCTAATATAGGCGGCAGCGTTACATCTTCCAAAACATCTGACAAGAATTTATACACAAACAGCAGAGTAGCTGTAAGAAATGTAATGGAAGAAAATGCAAATGTATCTGTATATGCAGGCAGCACAGACATTGCACCTACAGGAGCTACAGAAACTATTAAATGGGTAAATGACTATGCTTTCTACAGCAAAAACGGTATTGATTTTGTAAATCTTACAGCCGTAAATGGCGGTCTTAAAGATACAAAGGCAAGCCAGTGGCAGCAGTTTAAAAACAACATACTTGCAACTGACAACAAATGCGTTGTATTTTTAATGGATACTACACCATCAAACTTTGAAGATGAACTTGAGGCAGAGCTTTTCAGAACAGTTCTTCAGGATTTAAGAGCAGATGACAGAACAATATTTGTTGTTTCTGCTTCTGGAACATCTTATTGGGAAAACATACGTGACGGTGTAAGATATATTAATCTTGGCTCATTATGGAAAGCTGACGGGTCTTTAAACACAGACTACAGAGTTTTAAGAATTAAAACAGACGGCTCAAGTGTAAATTACGAAGTTAAAAAAGTATTCTAATTAATGAAGAAATAGGTGTATAGTTAATATCTATACACCTATTTTTTTGTAAGTTTATGTCTATACTTGTTTGAAAAAGCTATTTAGTGTATAATAAACCGATTGAAAGAAGGTGTTAAATATATGAATAAGACAATAATTCCTGCAATGGCTCTTAGGGGCATTGCGGTTTTCCCTAATATGATTACAAGTTTTCCTGTAGGCAGAGAGGCTTCCTTAGCTTCCATAGACGAAGCCGAAAGGAATGACAGCATAATATTTCTTGTGCAGCAGATAGATAAAAATGAAAATGAGCCTAATTTTGATGGCCTTCATAAAATAGGTGTTGTGGCAAGGATTAAACAGGTGCTTAAGCTTCCTGGTAATATGACACATATTATTGTTGAGGGTATAAGAAGGGCAGAAATTGAGGATTATTATTTTCTTGACGGCTGCAACAGAGCAGAAATTAATTATATAAAAACAAGAGATGCCTCTGCATATAAAGATAACCCAAATGTTCAGGCACTTATGAGAATAGCAAATGAAAGCTATGAAGAATATGTAAGACTTAGCAATAAGCAGTCTGCAGGTGAAACAATGGTTAATATTGTAGCTGCCAAAACGCCAGGAGAGGTTGCAGACACAATTATTGCCGGTATGGTAATTGATGCAGAAGAAAAACAGGAAGTTCTTGAATGTATTGATGAGCTTTCAAGAATAGGTATGGTAATTAATTTATTAAATACCGAACTTGAAATACTTCGTCTTAAAGCTCAGATTGAGTCAAAGGTACGTTCTCAAATGGAGAAAAACCAGAGAGAATATTATTTAAGAGAACAGATAAAAGTAATACAGGAGGAGCTTGGTGATAAAGACGGGCTTCAGGCATTAAGCGATGAGTTTAAGAAGAAAGCCCAAGAAAGAAATCTTCCTGATTATGTAAAAGATATTGTTTATAAGGAATGTGATAAATTCCTTAAAATACCTGTTACAAGCCCTGAGTCAAATGTAGTAAGAACTTACCTTGAAAATATATTTGCTCTTCCTTGGAGAGAAGAAACAAAAGAAGTAACAGATATTGCTAAAAGTGAAAAAATACTTGAAGAAGACCATTATGGTCTTAAAGAAGTTAAAGAAAGAATACTTGAATTTTTGGCAGTACGACAGAACACAGAAAAGAACAGTGCAACTATAATCTGTCTTGCAGGACCTCCGGGAGTTGGTAAAACTTCTGTTGCTCGCTCCATAGCAAGAGCCACAGGCAGAGAATACGTAAGAATGAGCCTTGGCGGTGTTAAAGACGAGTCTGAAATACGTGGTCACAGAAGAACATACATAGGTGCTATGCCAGGCAGAATATTAAATGCCCTTAAAAAGGCAAAAACAATAAACCCTCTTATACTTCTTGATGAAGTAGATAAACTTTCTGTGTCATTTAACGGTGACCCGGCAGCGGCTCTTTTAGAGGTTCTTGACCCAGAACAGAACAGCACATTTTGCGATAACTATTTAGAAATGCCTTACGACCTTTCAAAGGTGCTTTTTATATGTACAGCAAATGATGTTTCAAAAATACCTGCACCTCTTAGGGACAGAATGGATATTATAGAGCTTTCAAGCTATACAACAGAGGAAAAAATGAATATTGCTTCAAAGCATATTTATCCAAAACAGCTTAAAGCAGCAGGTCTTACAAAGTCAAAACTTAAAATAGATGATGAAATGCTTCTTTATATTATAGAAAGCTATACAAGAGAAGCAGGAGTAAGAAGCCTTGAAAGAATAATAGGCAAAATTTGCCGTAAAGTTGTAAAAGAGATTTTAGCTGGAGAAAGAAAGTCTGTTAAAATCAGCAAAAAGAATATTGAAGAATATTTAGGCGTGCCTAAGTATAAACATCTTCAGGCAAATAAAGAATCAGCAGCAGGTGTTGCAAGAGGTCTTGCTTGGACAAGTGTAGGCGGCGAAACACTTGAGGTTGAGGCTGCTGTTATGAAAGGTAACGGCAAAATAGAGCTTACTGGAAGCATGGGCAATGTAATGAAGGAGTCAGCAAGAACTGCTATAAGCTATATCCGTGCAAATTCAAAGAGATTTAATGTTAATGAGGATTTCTATAAAGAAAATGATATTCATATTCATATGCCGGAAGGTGCTGTGCCTAAAGATGGCCCATCTGCCGGAATAACTATTACAACGGCTGTATTAAGTGCTCTTACAGGGGCAAAAATAAAAAATACAGTTGGCATGACTGGCGAAGTTACAATTACAGGCAGGGTACTTGCCATAGGCGGACTTAAAGAAAAGAGTATAGCTGCTATGCAGGCAGGACTTAAAAAGGTTATAATTCCAGAGGAAAATATACCAACTCTTGAGGAAGTGCCTGACACAGTTAAAGAAAAAATTGATTTTATACCTGTTAAAAATGTAGAAGATGTTTTTGCATACGCTTTTGAGGAAGGAGAAAGCATATGGAAGTAAGAAATGTATCTCTTGCGGCAGTAGGAGTAAAAATGAGCCAATACCCAACAGACGGAAGGGTAGAGGTGGCTTTTGTCGGCAAGTCAAATGTTGGAAAGTCAACACTTATTAATGCTATGGTAGGCAGAAAAGCCATAGCCAGAACAAGCTCACAGCCAGGAAAAACAAGAACTATTAATTTTTATGATGTTGAAGGCGTTATGTATATTGTAGACGTACCTGGATACGGCTATGCAAAAGCGCCTAAAACAGAAATAGAAAAATGGGGCAAAATGATTGAGGAATATCTCCAGAAAAGAGAAGAGCTTAAAAGCATTGTTCTTTTAATAGATATTCGTCATGAGCCAGGAGCTAACGACAAAATGATGTATGACTGGCTTAAGCATTATGGCTATGACATAATTATAGCTGCAACAAAAAGCGACAAAATTAAAAGAAGTCAGGTTCAAAAACAGCTTTCTGTTATAAGAAAGGCTCTTAATCTTGAAAAAGACGATGTGCTTATTCCTTTTTCTGGCACAGAAAAAACTGGTGTAAAAGAGCTTTGGGACGCCATAGAAAATATTGTAGATATTAAAAAAGACTGAAAAAAGCAGACAATATGAAAATGCTTTGCGTATATAAATATGTAATTGATTATACATGAGAAATAGAAGGGGTAGTTTAGAGTATGAAATGCAGGCTGCACTTATCTAAAAATAAAAAACTTACAGGAGTATGCGCAGGTATTGCAGAGTCTTTCGGCATTGATGCAACAATTGTTCGAATTATATTTGTGCTTTTAGCGCTTATTTTCAGGCTGCCTATAGTTATAGTTTATGTTATACTTTGGGCAGTATTTCCAACTGAATGTTAAAAAAACGCTGGATTTTATTCCAGCGTTTTTTTACATAAAAAATACACCGACTAAGCGGTGTAAAACAGCATTTTATTAATCTTTTATAAGAGATGAAAATATAGTGCCATAAATTGTATTTACATTCTTTTTCCAGTTGGAGCATATAATCTGAGCCTGATGTTTTGTAGGTACAACAACATCTACCTCCATAATCTGCTGACCATCTATTCCATAAACTGCACATTTTACAAGATATTCTCCGTTTATTTCAGGAAAATAGTTAGCTACAGTCTCATATTCACTTTTAATTCTGTTTTTATTATTAAGAATGTATTCATTTGCGGCATTTCTCATCCATTCAGGTATTCTATTTTGGAAAAACTCCAAAACATTTTCGCCTTCAGGTGTAATGCTGTATTTTGTTGTGCCGTTATCCGTAAATGACTCTAAAAAGTCCGCATCAGAAAGCTCGGAAAGATACTGCTGAACATTGAAATAGTCCATTATATTTCGTTCGAGAGCAAACTGACATATCTCATTATTGGATAAAGACAGGTTCATTTTTTGAAGCAAAAAAAGAAGTATCAGCTTATTTTCAGCAAGCTTCCCGTCGTCTGACAAAATAACCCCCTCCTAAACAGTGAATATATTATATACTATTTTTTTACATTACTCAACAATTTATTGCATAGCTTTACTTAAAACTTTCACTTATTTTTTTATTTATTGTATTTAATACGTCTTTTTTGTTGCCGCTCCAAAGAGGTGCTATAAGATTTTTCTTATTTCCGTCACCTGTAAAGCGATGTATAACCACATCAGACGGTATTATTGATATGCATTTTACAATTATGTTGGCATATTCATCTTTTGTAAGTATTGGAAAATGGGTTTCTTCGTAAAGCTTTTCAAGTGGCGTATTTTTAAGTACATGAAGAAGCTGAAGCTTTATACCATCTGTTTTATTTTCTACTGCAAATTTAACAGAGTTTAGTATATCTTCTTCTGTTTCGTATGGCAAACCTACTATTATATGTGTAACTACATTTATATTTATTTTTTTAAGGTCTTTAACGGCTTTTTCATATACTTCGTTTTTGTAGCACCTGTTTATTAAAAGAGCAGTTTCTTCATTTGATGTTTGAAGACCAAGCTCTACAAACACGAATATTTTTTTACGTATTTTTTCCAGAAGATTTAATACCTCTTCATTTATGCAGTCAGGGCGTGTACCTATTGAAATAGCTACAACATCTTCGCACTCTATGGCTTCCGTATATTTTCTTTCCAGCTCATCTACAGGGGCATATGTATTTGTAAATGCCTGAAAATAGGCTATATATTTACAGCCTGTCCATTTTTTAGAGAGCAGTTTTTTCTGCTCGTTTATTTGTTCTTTTATGGAAGTGCGTCTATCACCTGCAAAATCACCGCTACCACCTTCGCTGCAAAATATACAGCCTTTTGTGCTTAATGTGCCGTCACGGTTTGGGCATGAAAAGCCTGCATCTATGGAAAGTTTTACTGTTTTTTCTCCAAATGTTTCTCTAAGAAATGAATTTAATGATGTGTATGGCAGTTTTTCCATTTTGTATCTCCATAATTTATTATCCATTAAAAAAGCCCCATAAAAGGGCTTTTTGTTTATTCTACTATTTTTTTAAGCTCTGAAAGAAGATTTGCATTGTCTTTAGGACTCATTATACAAAAACGTATGTAGCTTTCATCAAGGAATTCAAATGATGAGGCATCTCTTACAAGCATTTTTTTAACTATAAGCTTTTCAAATATTTCAGCAGCATTTGTTTTGTCCGTAAGAAGCTTTAAAAGTATAAAGTTTGAACATGAAGGGTACGCCTTTATGTTTTTCCATGTTGAAAGCTCTTTAAGGGCTTTTTTACGCTCTGTTGAAATAAGATTTTTTGCTTCTGATATAAATTCTTTATCTTCAAAAAGATGTTCACCGGCAAATGAAGCAAGTATATTTACACTCCAAGGGTTTTGGTTTTGTGCTATAAGGCTATGGAATGCTTTGCTTTTTGTAATGCCATATCCAAGGCGAATTCCAGGAGCTGCGAAAAACTTAGCAACACCTCGTATTACAAAAAGGTTTGAATATTTTTTTGTAAGAGGTATTGAGCAAATTTCATCTAAATTATCGCTAAACTCAATATATGTTTCATCAACCATAACGGCTGTTTTGTTTTTCTGGCAGTGAGTAAGTATTTTTTCCATTTGGCTTACTGTTATTGCTGTGCCTGTTGGGTTATTTGGGTTGCAGGCAATAAAAAGGTCAACATCTTCAGTAAGACATTCCAAAAGCTTATCTAAATTAATATTAAAATCGTCTTTTTCCTCAAGAGGAAAATATTTAATTTTGCTGCCTAAAACTGTAAGCTCATGCTCATATTCTGAATAAGCAGGACCAAGTATAACTGAATTTTTTGGGTTTTCTGATTTTATAAATACAGATATAA
>CALWHO010000058.1 GCA_944380405.1 uncultured Lachnospiraceae bacterium | reverse complement strand
AGAAAAATGCGCCTTGTATTGTATTTATAGATGAGATTGACGCCGTGGGCAGACGCAGAGGCGCGGGTCTTGGCGGCGGACACGACGAAAGAGAACAGACATTAAACCAGCTCCTTGTTGAAATGGATGGTTTCGGTATAAATGAAGGCGTTATAGTTGTAGCTGCTACAAACCGTGCAGATATACTTGACCCTGCTATATTAAGACCAGGTCGTTTTGACAGACAGGTTTATGTAGGCAGACCTGACGTTAAAGGCCGTGAGGCTATACTTAAGGTTCATGCAAAAGGCAAGCCTATGGCAGAAGAGGTTGATTTAAGCGTAGTTGCTAAAACAACATCAGGCTTTACAGGTGCAGACCTTGCAAACCTTCTTAATGAAGCTGCTCTTCTTTCTGCAAGAAGCGGCAAAAAGAAAATTGACATGGAAGAAATTCAGAAAGCCTTTGTTAAGGTTGGCATAGGTACAGAAAAGAAGAGCCGTATAATAAGCGAAAAAGAAAAGCTTATTACAGCCTACCACGAAGGCGGTCATGCAATACTTTTTGAAGTTCTTGAACACCTTGACCCTGTTCACAGTATTTCTATTATTCCTACAGGTATGGCTGGCGGTTATACAATGCCTCTTCCAAGTGAAGACAGAATGTATATTACTAAAAACCACATGAAGGAAGAAATTATAAGCTTCCTTGGTGGTAGAGCAGCAGAGGCAATAATATTTAAAGACGTAACAACAGGTGCAAGTAACGACATTCAAAGAGCAACAGCCATGGCAAGAAGCATGGTTATGAAATATGGTATGAGCGAAAAGCTTGGACCTATACAGTTTGGCGAAGACAGCGATGAAGTATTTATAGGCAGAGAAATAGGCAGATCAAGAAACTATGGCGAAGAAATAGCTTCTATAATTGACGAAGAAGTCAAAGGCATAATGACAGACGCCTATAACGAAGCCCTTAGAATTATAAATGAAAATATAGATGTTCTTCATGCAACAGCTAAACTTCTTATTGAGAAAGAAAAAGTAACTGGCGACGAATTCAGAGCATTATTTAAAAGAGATGCTGCTGAAGAAGTACAAGAAGAATCAGATGATAATTCAAATGACAATGTTGAGTTTAACTCAAATAACTTACAGGTAGATATGTAATTAAAGAGAGATGATTAACATGGAATATAATATTCAGCCAGGAATGACTTATGAAATGGGCTATATTGTAACTAAAAAAGACGCAACAAACCACCTGCCAGGTTTTGCAGTGCTTTCAACACCAAAGCTTATAGGCTGGATTGAAGAAAGTGCTCTTGCTCTTTGTAAACAGATGCTTCCAGCGGGATTTGACACTGTTGGATGCGAGGTTAATGTAAAGCATACAGCGCCAACACCTATTGGCATGAATGTGCGTGTTGTTGTTGAGGTTACAGAAGTAAATGGCAAAATGATTACTTTTAAAGTAAAAGCCTATGACGAAAGAAATAAAATAAGCGAAGGCACACATATAAGAGCCGTTATAGATGTGAATAAGTTTATTGAAAAAGCAAAACATCAGTAACAAATTTTGGGGAGTGAATTTAAAATGAATACTGAAATAGCAAAAGCTCTTAAAGGCAGAAGTTTCCTTACATTAAAGGACTTCACAGCTGAAGAGATTGAATATTTTGTTGACCTTGCTATGGATTTAAAGGCAAAGAAGAAGGCTGGCATATTTGAAAAGCACCTTGAAAACAAAAATGTAGCACTTATATTTGAAAAGCCATCTACAAGAACAAGATGTTCATTTACAGTAGGTGCTGTTGATGAAGGTGCTCATCCTGAATACTTAAGCAAAAACGACATTCAGCTTGGACACAAAGAAACTGTTGAAGATACAGCAAGAGTTCTTGGCAGAATGTTTGACGGTATTGAGTTTAGAGGTTTCTCACAGGAAACAGTTGAAAAGCTTGCTAAATATAGCGGTGTTCCTGTTTGGAATGGTCTTACAGACGAAGACCACCCAACACAGGTTCTTGCAGACTTCCTTACAATTAAGGAAAAGTTTGGATACTTAAAAGGCATTAAGTTTGTTTACTGCGGTGACGGCAGAAACAACATGGCTAATGCCCTTATGATAGGCGCTTCAAAAATGGGTATGGATTTTGTTATTGCTTCTCCAAAGAGCCTTTTCCCAGAAGAAAGCCTTGTTGCTCTTTGTAACGAATATGCAAAGGAAAGTGGCGGCAGCATTTCAATAATTGAAGATGCTAAAGAAGCTGTTAAAGGTGCCGATGTTATTTATACAGACGTATGGGTAAGCATGGGCGAAGAAGAAAAGGCAGCAGAAAGAATAGCTATTCTTAAGCCATATCAGGTAAACAGCGACCTTATGAAAGCAACAGGCAAAGACAGCACAATATTTATGCACTGTCTTCCTGCTGTAAGAGAAAAAGAAGTAACAAACGAAGTAATAGAAGGCAGCCAGTCAGTTGTATTTGATGAGGCTGAAAACCGTATGCACACTATAAAAGCTGTTATGGTTGCTACACTTGGAAAATAATAAAAAGGCGTCGAATTTTCGACGCCTTTTCGTTCAAGCCTCATTTCATTCAAGGCTTGAACGAGCAAACAGAAGTTAAAACCATTATCAGCACTTTTCTTCGAAAAGTCAGCTTCGCTGACCCGCATATCTTTGCAGGTGCCAAGTTCCATCAGAAAACCCAAAAGGATATTTTACTGCGGATTCCAGTTGGGAAACTTAGTACCGCCAAGACAGGCGGACAGCTATTTATGGCTGGAGTTTGCTTTGGCAAACTTACTGACGGGTTGTTTCCCAAGCCCTTCAGCGATATAAAATTTAGTTCCCCATATCTAAGATATGGGGTTTTTCTTTTAGAAATACAAATTTTGTTATATAATGTTTTTTAACACTACTTTGTGGAGAACATTATAAAGCTGTTTATAAATTTAGTTACTTTTTGTTTCGGCGGTGGATAAATTATGAAAGAAAAACTTTTAAACCTCCTTATGGAATGTGAGGATTATATATCAGGTGAAGAAATAGGCGAAAGGTTAGGCGTAAGCCGTGCAGCTGTATGGAAAAACATAAACGCCCTTAGAAAAGACGGCTATATTATAGAGGCTGTTACAAATAAAGGCTATAAACTGGACAAAAAAAGCGATGTTATATCGCCTTTGCAAATAGAAAAGTCACTTAACACAAGGTATATGGGCAGAAAAATTATATACCATGAAACTGTTACGTCAACAAATGATGTGTGTAAGGAAATAGCCGACGAAAGCCCAGAAGGCACAGCCGTTACTTGTGACCAACAGACAGGCGGCAAAGGCAGACTGGGCAGGGTTTGGAAGTCACCAAAAGGCACTGGCGTCTGGATAAGCATAATTTTAAAGCCGGACATAAGCCCAATGAGCGTTTCTTCTGTTACACTTGCAGCAGGGCTTGCAGTATGCAGAACAGTAAAAAAGGTATCAGGTCTTGAAGCAGGTATAAAATGGCCTAATGATGTTTATGTAAACGGCAGAAAGCTTTGCGGTATACTTACTGAAATGAGTGCACAAATTGAAAAAGTTGATTATGTAATAGTTGGAATAGGCATAAATGCAAATACCGAATATTTTCCAGAGGAACTTGAAAATATAGCCTGCTCGTTGTATACTGAGGCATGTGTCAAATTTGACAGAAATTTAATTATAAAGACTCTTTTAGAGGAGTTTGAAAATATTTACGATAAGTTTAATATGTACGGTTTTTCTGCCATACGAAGTGAGTACGAAAAAGAATGTATAAACATAGGCAGAAGAGTAAATGTAATTTCCAAAGACGGTTTTGAAGGTACAGCCATTGGAGTAAACAGCGATGGTGAGCTTATAGTGCGTAAAGACACAGGTGAGGAAATTACAGTTTTTTCAGGAGAGGTTTCCATAAGAAATATAAACCAAGGGGGATTTATATGAAAAAAATAATGGCGGCAGCGTCATTTGACAAACAGAAATATTATTTGGATGATGAATTTTCTTCACTTCCACAGGGTATAAAGGACGAGCTTCAGACAATATGCGTATACTTAGCAGAAAAGCTTATGTGTACATTTGCCGTAGGTTTTCATTTGGAAAGCGGCGATGTATATTTTGAAACTATACGAAGCGAAGAAATTCTGGATTTTGACGATATAGGTGCAGAGCTTGAAATAAAGGCTCTCCAAAAGGAAAAGGCAGAGCTTATAAAGGCACTTAAAATATGGTATATAATATACAAAACTGATAAAGGCGAAGAGCTTAAAAAAGAGCTTTTGGAAAAAGGCCACGTTGATTTATAATTTCAGGCAGCTTTTGGAGGAATGGTTTGAATGATACTTGTAATAAATGTAGGCAATCTGGATATGATAGTTGCCGTATTTGAAGGTGAAGAAGTAACAGCAAGCTGGAGAATGACAACAAACTCACTTATGACAAGTGACGAAATAGGCAGCACAATAATAAGATTTCTTGACTTTGACGACATTAACCCAAGGGAGATAGAAGATGTTGTAATATCTTCTGTTGTGCCTAATATAATGTATTCCCTTACAAATGCAGTTAAAAAATACTTCAGAAAAACACCTATTATTATAAATAGCTTTGTAAACAGCGGTATTGACTTAAGCCGTATGGATAACCCAAAGGAATTAGGTACAAACAGACTTGTTAATATTTCAGCAGCTTATAACATATATGGCGGACCTGTTATGGTTGTGGACTATTCAACATGTACTACATACGATGTTGTGGACGAAAACGGCGTATTTGTAACAGGCATTACAGCTCCTGGCATTAATATATGCACAGAGTCACTGTTTTTAAAGGCTGCACAGCTTCCAAGAATAGAAATTAAAAAGCCTGACTCAATATACTGTCAGGATATTATAAGCTGTATACAGGGCGGTATATATTACGGTCATAGAGGCGAAGCCAAGTATATTATAAACTCAATTAAAAAAGAAATGGGTGCAGAAAACCTTAAATGTATAGCCACAGGCGGTCTTGCAAATGTAATAGACAGCAAAGGCGAAATATTCGATATTTGTGACCCATTCCTTTCATTTAAAGGTCTTAGACTCCTTTATGAGAAAAACAAAAACATGAAAGAGGAGGTAGAAGAATAATATGCTCCTTGTAATAGATGTTGGAAATACAAACATGGTATACGGTGTTTTTAAGGACAACCAGCTTATAAACACATGGCGTATGACAACTGGTGACGGCAAAACAAGCGATGAAATAGGTATTACTATTCATTCTTTCCTTTCATGCAGAGGAATTAGCCTTTCTTCAATTACAGGCTGTATAATAGGCTCTGTTGTGCCTACAGTTATGTATTCACTTACTCATGCCATAAGAAAATATTTGAAAATAGAGCCTTTAATAGCTAACTGCGACATGGATTTAGGCATAACAATAGTAAGAGCCAACCCAAGAACTTGCGGTGTTGACCGTTTTGTTGACATCATAGCAGCAAAAGAGCTTTATGGCGTGCCTGCAATAGTTATTGACTACGGCACAGCCAACACATTTGACGTTGTAAACGAAAAAAATGAGTTTATAACAGGCTTTATAACAGCAGGTATGAAAACATGTTCAGAGCTTTTATACCAAAGAAGTGCTCAGCTTCCAAAGGTTGAGCTTGTTCGTCCTGAAACTATGATGGCTAAAAACACAGTTTCAAGCCTTCAGGCTGGTATTGTGGCAGGCAGAATTGGTGAAACTATAGAGATTATAGATACACTTAAAAAAGAGCTTAATCTGCCTCATGCTAAGGTTGTGGCAACTGGCGGTCTTGCTAAAATGATAGACTCAACAGGCGAAATATTCGATATTTATGACCCAAACCTTACTCTTTACGGACTTAAAATACTTTACGACAGAAATGCTGATAAGGAAGAAATATGAAAATAGGAAATGTAGATATAAAAACAAATGTATTTTTAGCGCCTATGGCTGGCGTTACAGATAAGCCTTTCAGACTTATTTGTAAGGAAATGGGCTGTGGTCTTGTTTACAGCGAAATGGTAAGCGCAAAAGGCATACTTTACGACAGCAAAAACACAAAAAAGCTTCTTGAAAGTGACGAGGCTGAAAGACCTGTTGCCGTGCAGCTTTTTGGCAGTGACCCAGAAATAATGGCAAACATGGCAAAAAAAATAGAGGACTTGCCTGTTGATATTATAGATGTAAATATGGGCTGTCCTGCACCTAAAATAGTTAAAAATGGCGAAGGCAGTGCCCTTATGAAAACACCAGAGCTTGTAGGCGAAATAGTAAATGCCCTTGTTCATGCACAGAAAAAGCCAGTTACAATTAAGTTTAGAAAAGGCTTTGATGATGCAAATGTAAATGCCGTTGAAATAGCCAAAATTGCTGAGAAAAACGGTGCAGCAGCCGTTGCCGTTCATGGCAGAACAAGAGAGCAGTATTATAGCGGAAAAGCTGACTGGGACATTATAAAAGAGGTTAAAAAAGCCGTAAATATACCTGTTATAGGTAATGGCGATGTTGATAGCCCTGAAAAGGCAAAATCACTTTTTGACTATACTTCATGTGATGCCATAATGGTTGGCAGAGGTGCTCAGGGTAATCCATGGATATTTAAAAGAATAAATGCCTATCTTGAAACAGGTGAGATTTTGCCACTTCCAACTATGGAAGAAAGGGCAGAAGTTGCCGTAAGACACCTTAAAATGCTTGTTGACTACAAGGGCGAGTTTATAGGTGTAAGAGAAATGAGAAGACATTTAAGCGACTATACAAAAGGCATTATGGGTGCTTCAGCCATGAGAGGCAGAATAAACACAGCTGAAAGTATAGAAGAAATGGAAAGCCTTATAAAAGAATTTTTCTTAAAATAAAAAATTTTTAAACCGTATCTTTTTTAGATACGGTTTTTTTAATAAAAATAACAGCCTGTTCATAGTATTGTATAAAACTAAAAAAGGCGGGACAAAATATGGCTTTTGGATATATTAAATACAGTACAGATGAAAATATGGGCATTGTAGGTTTTTTAAAAAGGCTTATGGGAAAGAGCAAAATAGAAAAACTGCCTGGTTTTGGCGGTGATGGGCTTTTAATAACGCTGCCTTATGGCAAATATGAAGAAAACATAAAGCTTCGTGAAAAAGCCAATAAAAATATATTTAAGATTCTTGAAAATATGGATATAGAGTTTATATCAGGGGAAGAAAACATAAACTATCCATACGGCTTTAAGCTTTGCAAAGGCAATTTATTAAAAGGCATTTTTGCAGAAGAAATAATAAAAGATATTTCCAAAAAAGAAAACGTATATATTGAAAACACGTCTTTGGTAGTAAAAGACGGAGGAGATGAGGGCAGCGTTTATGCAATAGAAGCTACTGCTAAAGCAGCTGGCGAAATGGCTGTTTTTACAGAAAGACAAAAGGGCATAGAAAACTTAATTGAGGATATATATTTTGATACAGGCTTAAGCATAAGTTTATTTTCTTATGAAGAAAGCGACTATATCAAAGAAAGTATGTTTATTGTAAGCTGCAAAAAAAGCGAAGAAAAAGAAAAAGTCCTTAAAAAAGGCAGCATATATTTGTTTTTGTTTGGAAATGACCAAAAGGCACAGGAGCTTTATGAAAAAAGAAAAGACATTAATGTATATTATGACCCTAAATTTACATTTAATGGTAAAAATGAGAAAGCTTCTGTTATAGAGGCGTATTTACTGAGCAGTATGATGAAGCATTATAATGACAAAAAAAGAGTTTCATTAAAGGAATATGCTGCCCAAAATGCCGTGAAATACGCTGAAATAAAGGCTCTTAAGGCTCTTTAAACATTGACAAAAATAATGCCTATGGAGTATAATTTGTTAAATGTGCATTCAGACCTAATATGCCTTTAATTTTAGGGCATATAGGCAGTTTATAGAAGGAGTGTTTAACCGTG
>CALWHO010000057.1 GCA_944380405.1 uncultured Lachnospiraceae bacterium | reverse complement strand
ACCGAAGCATACACGGTGAATCATAACAGGACGTTTCTTTGTGCCGTCTTTGTCTGTGTATTCAAGTTCAAATCTTTCTGGAAGGTTCATATCAAGCTGAATTGTACCGCACTACCATGTTCTGCCGATTGAATCTTCAAGGTGGAAGTCAATCTTAGGACCATAGAATGCACCATCGCCTTCATTTACAACATAATCCATACCCATGTCTTCAAGGGCACCTCTAAGACCGTCTGTTGCCATTTCCCAAGCTTCATCTGAGCCCATGCTGTCTTCAGGTCTTGTTGAAAGCTCAACATGATATTTGAAGCCAAAAAGTTTGTAAACGCTGTCAATAAGTTCTACAACGCCTTTGATTTCGCTTCTAATCTGTTCTGGTGTCATGAATATATGAGCGTCGTCCTGTGTGAAGCATCTAACTCTCATAAGACCGTGAAGAGCACCGCTCTTTTCATGTCTGTGAACAATACCAAGTTCGCCAACTCTTAAAGGAAGGTCTCTGTATGAGTGTAAATCCTGTTTGTAAACAAGCATACCACCTGGGCAGTTCATAGGCTTGATAGCGTGATCAACTTCATCAATAACTGTTGTGTACATGTTTTCTTTGTAGTGATCCCAGTGACCGCTTCTTTCCCAAAGGTGTCTATTCATAATGATAGGTGTCTGAACTTCAACATAGCCAGCTTTTCTGTGGATTTCTCTCCAGAAATCAATAAGTGTATTTTTAATAATCATGCCCTTTGGAAGGAAGAATGGGAAGCCCTGACCTTCTTCAAGAAGAGCAAAAAGTTTAAGTTCTTTGCCAAGTTTTCTGTGGTCACTCTTTTTAGCTTCTTCAAGCATTGTAAGGTATGCTTCAAGGTCTGATGCCTTTGTATAAGCTGTACCGTAAATTCTTGAAAGCATTTTGTTCTTTTCGCTGCCTCTCCAGTAAGCACCAGCAACGCTCATAAGCTTAACAGCTTTTACGTTCTTTGTGCTCATAAGGTGAGGACCTGCACAAAGATCTGTAAATTCACCCTGTTTGTAGAATGAAATTACAGCATCTTCTGGAAGGTCTTCAATAAGCTCTACCTTATAAGGTTCGCCTTTTTCTTCCATAAACTTAATAGCTTCTGCTCTTGGAAGTTCAAATCTTTCAATAGCAATGTTTTCTTTGGCAATTTTCTTCATTTCAGCTTCAATGTGCTGAAGGTCTTCTTCTGTAAATGGTGTTTCTCTGTCAAAGTCATAATAAAAACCATCTGCAATTGCAGGGCCTATTGCAAGCTTTGTTTCAGGGAAAAGTCTTTTTATAGCCTGAGCCATAATATGGCTTGCTGTATGACGGAAAGCTCTCTTGCCTTCTTCGTCATCAAATGTGCAAATGCTAACTGTGCTGTCTTTATCAACAACAAATCTTAAATCCTGTGTTTCGCCATCAACAATGCCTGCACAAGCATTTCTTGCAAGGCCTTCGCTTATGCTTTCAGCAATCTGAAGCACTGATACTGGACTATCAAATTCTTTTACTACGCCGTCTTTAAGTGTAACTTTAATCATAGTATTTATTCTCCTTTTTTAATAATTAATCTCTTAAAATCAATTTTTATATTTTCTTTTTGGATTTTTGGGAAACTGACCTTTTTCAACTCTTTTTTCCTGATGAAAAAGCTCTAATATACTCCAAATACAAGTTATTCCAAAAATTGAAATACAGCTGCTTATAACGATGTTTTCAATAAAAAGTGAAGCTCCTGCGCATATACACCCTGCCAAAAGAAATAATGGCCATATATTTTTGCCGAAGTAATATTCGGCTTTAATTACAACAACATGAAAAACACCTATAAGCATAAATGTTATAATGCCTATTATTATTCCCTGAGTGTTAATAATTTCCACTCTCCTTTTTAAAAAATAAGCAATAAAAAACTCCCATTCCTTTTCTTATTTAGAAAAGGGACGAGAGATTATTATTTCCCGCGGTTCCACCCTAATTGTTTATAAACCACTTAATTTAAAGCCTTTAACGCAAGCTATGCGTGCCTGATTGGGGCCACTCAGGGGTAGTTTTCGCAAAGACGCTTCTTAAAACGCTTTCAGCCACGGCGTTTACTCTCTTTAAAGTGCTTTTTCTTTGCTACTCGTCCCGTCTACGCTTTTTCAATATACAAAGAATTATATCACACTTCTTTTTTAAGTCAACAATATATTTACACTAAAAATTCAAAACTATATAATCAAAATAAGGGTAAATTTATAAAATGTATAATTAATTCAGGAGGTATTTATTATGAAAATCACAAAAAATGGATTAATTAAAGCCATAGGCATTTTACTTATAATTTTACTTGCATTTCCCATAATAGCAATTCCCATTATATTTCATTTTATACCATATTTAATAATAAAATATATTTTGTTTACCAAAATCAATATATAATTTATAATGTAATTGTTTAAAAAAATATACAAGGAGGTTGATTTTATGAGCAAAATGAATTTATGGAATATTATCAAAGACCTTAAAAGCGATGATTATTTCTGGGTTGACCTCTCAAGGGACATGAGCCCAAAAACTCCACACTGGTCAGGCTTTGACGATATGAAAGCAGTTAAAACATTTGACTACTACGAAAACAAAAATAATGAGCCTTGGCAAGAAGCCCCTATGAGGGTTTACGTATACACATTTACAGGTCAGTACGGCACTCATGTGGATATGCCATCTCACTTTGACCAAAAAGGCAGAAATCAGGAGGAGCTTATGCCAAAAGAAATGGTATACCCTCTTTGCGTTATAGATAAATCAAAAGAAGTAGCCCAAAACCCTGACTTTATACTTACAAAAAATGACATACTTAAATGGGAAGAAGAATATGGCAAAATACCAGAAAACGCATTTGTTGCATTTAGAAGCGACTGGCATAAGAGAGAAGAAAACTTCGACAACATAGACGAAAATGGTATTCCTCATAACCCAGGATGGGACGCTGACACAATAGAATTTCTTGTTAAAGAGCGTAATATAGGTGCAATAGGTCATGAATATGCCAACACAGACCCTGCTTTTATTACAATGCGAGAAGGCATGTATCCATACCCAGCAGAAAAAGCCATACTTTCAAACGATAGAATACAGATAGAGCTTATGGCACACCTTGATCAGTGCCCTGCAACAGGCGGCATTATAATATGTACATTCCCTAAAGTAATAGGCGGTACAGGCTTCCCTGTTAGATGTATCGGTATATTTCCTAAAGAATAAAAAGCAAAGGATATTTTTAAATGAAAATAATAATTTCACCTGCCAAAAAAATGAATACGGACCATGACGGTTTTACTAAGTCTTCAAAGCCATATTTTATTAAAGAAGCTAATACACTTTTTAACTATTTAAAAAGCCTTTCCATTGAAGAACTTAAAAAAATATGGAAGTGTAACGATTCCATAGCCTCTCAAAACTATGACAGGCTTCAAATAAAGTCAATGGAGCAAAATACAACACCTGCCATATTTTCATACGACGGCATACAGTATAAATATATGTCACCTGATACAATGGATGAAAATGCCCTTAACTATATACAGGAAAATCTTTTTATACTTTCAGGGCTTTACGGTGCAGTTAAGCCATTTGATGCAGTTACTCCATACCGTCTTGAAATGCAGTCTAAATTTCAAAACTGGGATTATTTAAACCTTTATATATTTTGGGGCAGTAAAATAGCAGAATATATTTATTCCCAAACAGACACCATAATAAACGCTGCCTCATCAGAATACAGCAAGGTTATTTCACCATTTATTCCAGAAGGCAAAAAGTTTATAACTTGCCTTTTTTGCGAAAATATAGACGGCGTTCTTAAAGAAAAAGGCACTCTTTGCAAAATGGCAAGAGGTGCATTTGTGCGATTTTTAGCAGAAAACAATATTGAAAAAGTAGAAGAAATAAAAAAATTCAATTCAATGGGTTATTTTTATTCTAAAGAAAACTCAGACGAAAATACAATTACATTCATAAAAGGAGAGATTTAAAATCATGCTTCAGGAAAAAACAAAAGCTCCAGACTTCACACTTCCAGATAAAGACGGAAATATGGTTTCGCTTTCAGACTTTTTAGGTAAAAAAGTTGTACTTTACTTCTACCCAAGAGATAACACTCCTGGCTGCACAAGACAGGCTTGTGCATTTGCTGCATCTTACGAAAGATTTAAAGAAAAAGACGTAGTTGTAATAGGCATAAGCAAGGACTCAACAGCATCACATCAGAAATTTGCCGATAAACATAACCTTCCTTTCATACTTCTTTCAGATGTTGAAACAAATGTTATTCAAAGCTATGACGTATGGAAAGAAAAGAAGCTTTATGGCAAGGTTTCAATGGGCGTTGTAAGAAGCACATACATTATTGATGAAAATGGCTTTATTGAAAAAGCTATGGAAAAAGTAAAACCAGACACAAATGCAAGCGATATACTTGAATATTTAGGATAAAAATCCAGGACAAAAAAGGCGGGGAAAACCCGTCTTTTTTTTGAGAGAATTTAATTCTGTCACATTTTCTATTTAGAGAAAATGTCAGTGGCAGAGAGACTGGAGTCACTTATTAAAAAGTATTGTTAAGGGCTATTGGCTGCCGACCTTCTCTTTTCAAGAGAAGCCGGCAGAAGCTTGTCTTTTCTCTATGGCAAAAAAAGTTTTCCCTTAGGGGAAGGGAGAGCTCGAAGTATGCGAAGGCCGACATCCCTTCCCCTTGACCCCAACCTACTGGCCACGCCTACACTGTTGACAGGTATTGGTTTGGTTTTTGGCAAAAAAAATTTTTGATATTTTTGTAAATGGCTGTAGTCATCCCCATACGAAAGCGTCGCCCGAAGGGGGGAGAGGCGAGAGGGGGAATCGGGCTTCGCCACTCCGAGAGCCCCCCTCTCGCAGAAGAAAAAGCATTTCCCCATGAGAAAGCTGTCCTTCCGGCGGATTTTCTCTTTAGAGAAAATGTCGCCGGCAGATAACCTCCACCACGCAAAAAAAAGAGGGCTCACTCCGCCCTCTTTTCCCATAATTTCAAATCACATAATTTCCCCAGAGAAAACCTCCGCCATATCAACAATATTCCTCAAACTTCTCCGCCATACGGTAAATATACATAAGCTTTGTTATGCCCACAACTATAACGCCTATTACTCCGGCAATTACCACTAAAGCGCCTAAAACAATACTTATAAACATAAAAAATATACCAAAAACCACAGTTACAATAACGCCTATGTACCACTTCCAAAGATTGTTCCATTTTTCAGAAAGCACATCATCTATACCAACTAATACATGAGAGTGAGCCTTATACTCGTAGTATTCGCCAACAAACATAAGAATAATGGCTGCTATACCTGTTATTAAAATTATACTGTTTACATCAGTAAGTAAAACCAAAATAGCCGTTAATATAGTTATGCCCCTGCATATAACAGCATTTTTATAAAGCTTTTCTTCTTTTGAAAGCTGCAAAAGTATAAAAGCATATATAAAAACAACAATTATATTAATTATGTTGCCTATAAAATATATGCCAGGTGCATTAGTTTCAAATGTATTATTGGTCATAATATTTGATATAACATTAGGCACAACAAGCCAAAATAGATATGTCAGCCATTTCGTAAAAAATGGTGCTTTTTCTTTTTTAAGCTTATATTCTGTCATTGTTGGAGCTTTTTCAAGTATTACACAGCTGCTTTTAAATATACAGCCATCACAGCTTTCTCTATCTCTGTTTTTGCAGCATTTTCCTATATCACAGTTTCCTTCACAGCCAAGGCAGTTTATTTTTTCTCTTTCTAAACACTCCTCACATATTTTTCCGCAATATGTCTCCTTCATATCTATCCCTCCTTATACTCCATATCCTTCTTTAAACAAATTATACCATATAGAAAAATTAAAAAATATTAATATTAAATTAAATTTGTTCATACGCAAAAACCGCCTATATGAAACTCTCATATAAGCGGTCTTTGTTTTATTTTTTTAATTATTAAGAGGCGATAGTATAACTTTTCCCTCTTCAAGGGATTTTTGAACAAGTATTATCCTTTGGTTTGAAGAGCCTCTGAAATTAAGCATAAGGTCTCTTTTTTCCTCAATAAATTTTCCATCTATAAGTATGTCTATGTATTTAAGCATTTCGTCTGTGTATTCACAGCGTATTTTGCTTTCTTTAAGCATATCCTCATCAAAAAGATAACCACTGTAGCACCAGATATCTTTTTCAGGATAAGTTTCTTTTATTTTTTTAAGAAGTCCTGCCAATACTGCCTGGTTTTCAGGCTCGAAAGGCTCTCCTCCAAGGAGCGAAAAACCTGCTATATGGCTTGGTTTAAGGGCTTTTAATATCTCTTCTTCTGTTTCTTTTGTAAAAGGCTTACCATAGTTAAAATCCCATGTTTCTGCATTAAAGCAGCCTTTGCAGTGGTGTCTGCAGCCTGAAACAAAAAGGCTTACCCTTACGCCAAGACCATTGGCAATATCAGTTTTTTTAATTGTACCGTAATTCATTTAGAGCCATCTCCCTTTATTAAAGGTGCATTACTCTTTCTTTTATTTCCTGTGTTCTGCCCTGATTCCAGAACTGTGTGCCAATGTAGCCACAAGTACGTCTTGCAACATTCATTTTAGCTTCGTCTGTATTTCCGCAGTTAGGGCATTTCCAAACAAGTTTACCATGCTCGTCAGATACAATCTGAATTTCTCCGTCATATCCGCAAACCTGGCAGAAATCGCTCTTTGTATTAAGCTCTGCATACATAATATTGTCGTATATGTGTCTCATAACTGCAAGAACAGCGTCAATATTATTCTGCATGTTAGGTACTTCAACATAGCTTACAGCACCACCTGGTGAAAGTTTCTGGAAAGCAGCTTCAAATGTAAGCTTTGAAAAAGCGTCTATTTCTTCTGTTACATGAACATGATAGCTGTTTGTAATGTAGTTTTTGTCTGTTACACCTTCAATTATGCCAAATCTCTTCTGAAGGCATTTAGCAAACTTATATGTTGTTGACTCAAGAGGTGTACCGTAAAGGCTGAAGTCAATGTTAGCTTCTTTCTTCCATTTAGCACATGCATCGTTAAGTCTCTGCATTAAATCAAGAGCAAATGGAGTTGCTTCTGGGTCTGTGTGGCTCTTGCCTGTCATATATCTTGTACATTCGCAAAGACCTGCATAACCAAGTGAAATTGTGGAATATCCGCCATAAAGGAGTTTATCTATTGTTTCACCTTTTTTAAGTCTTGCAAGAGCACCATGCTGCCATAATATAGGTGCAACATCGCTTGGTGTGCCCTTAAGTCTTTCATGACGGCACCAAAGAGCACGATGGCAAAGCTCAAGTCTTTCGTCAAGTATCTTATAGAATTTATCCATATCGCCTTCTGATGAGCAGGCAACGTCTACAAGGTTAATTGTTACAACACCCTGATTAAATCTGCCGTAATACTTTGGCTTATTATTTTCGTCAACATATGGTGTAAGGAAGCTTCTGCAGCCCATACATGGATAACAGTTACCGTTACCATTTTTGTCAACCTTAAGCTGAAGCATCATTTTTTCTGATATGTAGTCAGGAACCATTCTCTTAGCTGTACACTGAGCAGCAAGTTTTGTAATTTCCCAGTATTTACTGCCTTCTGTCATGTTGTCTTCTTCAAGAACATATATAAGTTTAGGGAATGCAGGTGTTACATAAACGCCTTTTTCGTTTTTAACGCCAAGTATTCTCTGTTTAAGCATTTCTTTTATAACAAGAGCAAGGTCATCTCTTGTTCTGCCTTCTGGTGCTTCGTCAAGATACATAAATACAGTTACAAAAGGAGCCTGACCGTTTGTTGTCATAAGAGTTATAACCTGATACTGTATCATCTGAACACCACGCTGGATTTCCTCCATAACAC
Source organism: uncultured Lachnospiraceae bacterium (assembly GCA_944380405.1). GTDB lineage: Bacteria > Bacillota > Clostridia > Lachnospirales > Anaerotignaceae > HGM11808. Next base: position 4,925 of record CALWHO010000057.1, on the reverse strand, counting down.
GCATTTCAGTAATTTCGTCAATTTTCTCTTCTGTAAGAGGAAGTCCTGCAGCTTCAAATTCTTTTCTTACTATTTTTTTAAGTTTCTGACGGCTTACATCAACAAATGGTGCAAGATGTGAAAGAGTTATACTCTGTCCGCCATACTGGCTGCTGGCAATCTGAGCTATTGCCTGTGTAGCTATATTACATGCTGTTGAGAAGCTCTTTGGCTTATCAATCATAGTTTCGCTTATAACTGTGCCGTTTTGAAGCATGTCCTCAAGGTTTACAAGGCAGCAGTTATGCATGTGCTGTGCAAAATAGTCAGCATCATGGAAATGTATAATACCCTCTTCGTGAGCTCTTACAATATCCTGTGGAAGGAGAAATCTTTTTGTAATGTCCTTACTTACTTCTCCTGCCATGTAGTCACGCTGAACACTGTTTACAATAGGGTTTTTGTTGCTGTTTTCCTGCTTAATTTCTTCGTTGTTGCACTCTATAAGAGTAAGTATCTGTTTGTCTGTTGAGTTTGATTTACGCACAAGGGCTCTTTTGTAGCGGTATGTAATATATTTTCTTGCCACCTCAAAAGCTCTCTGGTCCATAATCTGGTTTTCAACAAGGTCCTGTATTTCTTCAACATTAAGTGTATATGTTTTTTCTGTACATATTTTTTCTATGTTTTCAGATATACGTCTAACCTGTTCGTCAGAAAGTCTTTCGCTTTCTGCTACTTCGTTATTAGCTTTTTTAACGGCATCGTATATCTTCGATATGTCAAATCCTACCTCTGTGCCGCTTCTTTTAATAATCTTCATGTTGTCTTACCCCTTCCAAAAACACTTTTATAAAAATTAAATAACACTATATTTTGTCTATAAAATCCAAAACACCCACATATTGTGGTTAACTTCCAACATTGAACACTACATATTGTATCTGATACACTCCAAAATATCAATAGCCATTCTTTTAAAAAAGTACATAAAAAAAGTCATCTACTTTACATAAAACTTTGGCTATTGTTTAATATGTATTTTTTGCTTCTTGGGTATCTGAAACAAAATAATTATTTTTTTCATTAATACCATTATTAAATAATAAATTTGCTTTCACTAAGCTATAGTAAATATACACGCTATACACAAAATAAAAAAGTGGCTTTTGCCACTCTTATATTATTTAAAAACATATTTTTTAGGCGGAAAGGTTCGGAAAACAACCAGTCAGTAAGTTTGCTAAGCAAACTCCAGCCATAAATGGCTGTCCGCCCTTCTTGGCGGTACTAAGTTTTCCGAATGGAATCCACAAAGGTCATTTATTTCCGTCGAGGAAAAGAAAAGTACCTGACGAACTAAGGCGGCGAAGCCGTTTTCTGAAAGAAAATGCCGACAGAGAGTTTCAAGGCTTTTAGCCACTGGAACTCCTTCTTTATACTTATGTTTGCTCGTCAAAGGCTTGAATGAAATGAGCCTTTGACGAAAGGGTGTCGACTTTTTCGACACCCTCAAACTGGCTTTTGCCACTCTTTTATTTAATAATTCCCAGTTTTAATTTCCAAAGTATAACCCTGTAAGCAGACTCGTCTATTCTGTTGTCACCTATTTCGCCTATGCTTAAAGCCTCCATAACGGCATTATACTGAGTTTCAACATCGCTTGTTATTAAAATATCGTTACCTGCCAAAACAGCCTTTACAGCGGCATTTCCTACGCTATAATCCGAAATAGCACCCATTGCCATATCGTCAGTCATAACAACACCATTAAACCCCATTTCGTTTCTAAGGTATAAATGCACCTTTTCAGAAAGAGTGGCAGGATTTTGGCTGTCAAAGGCATTAACTGTGTTATGTGAAACAAGTATTGCACCACAACCGTTTTCTATGCCTGCTGCAAAAGGCACAAGGTCATTTTCTTTTAAATATTCAAGGCTTCTGTCGTCAACTGCTATTCCTGTGTGAGTATCTGCATTTTCGCCATAGCCAGGAAAATGCTTAAGTACAGAGCCTATGCCTTCATCACGCATAACATTTACCATGTTTACAACATACATGGCTGTCTGGTGAGCATCTAAACCTATTGACCTGTCGTACATAAAATCGCTTTCGTTTGTGGATATATCGCATACAGGAGCAAGATTTACATTTATGCCTAAATCTTTAAGAAACCTGCTCTTTTCTTTTGCATCTTCAATAACTAAATCCATACCGCCTGCGTTATAAAGCTCTCTTGGTGACTTAAAGCTTTCTTCTCTAAACTGAGTATACTTGCTGGCTCTTACAACAGTGCCGCCTTCTTCGTCAACACCTATCAAAAGAGGGTACTTGCTTATTTCATTATAATGAGAAACCATAGCCTTAAATGAATCAGGGTCTGAGTTTTCAAAATCTGTGCCAAACATTACAAAGCCGCCTATATTGTATTTTTCAATATAGCTTTCAGCCATTTCACCTGAATGCCTTACAAAAAACATCTGCCCAACCTTTTCTTCAAGTGTCATACTGTCAAGTATTTCTCTGGCTCTTTCCTGATGCTTTGTTTTTTCAATCATAATGTCTGCTGTGCCGTCTATAACTTCGTTGCCTGTCATAACACGGTCTGTTTCTTCCTCAACACTGCCCATGGCAGACATAACCTCATCTGTTATGTTGTCAGAAGGCACATCTTTACTGGCACATGCTGAAAGCATAAACATAGCTGCAATTAAAAATACACCGCTTAAAAGCCATTTAAATTTTGTTTTCATTTTTTTCATCAGCCTTTTCAACTATCTTCTTAACGCTTTTTTCAAACTTAGTTCTTGGCAGCATAACCATGTGACCACATGTTGTGCATTTTATACGAAAGTCAATACCTGTTCTTAAAACCTCCCAAGTATTGCCACCACAAGGATGGGTTTTTTTCATCTGAACAATATCTCCCACTGAAAAATTCATTACTTTCCTCCCTGAATTGCTTTGTTTATAAAAAATTTAAATATCTGTCTTGAAACACTGTCATCATATCCCATTGATTCAGGATGCCACTGAACACCCATCATAAATGTACCGCTTTTTGACTCCACTGCCTCCATTACGCCGTCTTTTGAAAAAGCGCATGGCTTTAAAATATTTCCGCTTTCTTTAACGCACTGGTGATGCAGTGAGTTTACATATATGGTTTTTTTTTTAACTATTTCAAAAAGCACTGAGTCCTTTTTAATATCAATTTTATGCCAAGGTATATTTCGCTCAATTTTCTGGTCGTGACAATATGCATTTTCTGAAAAAAGGCTTATGTCCTCACAAATTTTTCCACCAGTTGCCATGCACATAAGCTGCATGCCTCTGCAAATGCCTAAAACAGGTATGTTTTTTGTTATTGCCTGTAAAAATAAATTGCTTTCAAACATATCCCTTTCTCTTATAACGCCTTTTGTAAACTCACCACAGTCTAAACCGCATAAATCAGGTGATATGTCACCTCCACCTGTAAGCACCACACCTGAAACACTGTCTATAACGTTATTTATGTACTCATATCCACCATAATGAGCTGCAACAGGAACTCCACCACAACGCTCTATTATATTACAGTAATCCTTGTTTAAAAAATAGCCATTCAATTCTTTTTTAAATGACGGTGTAACAAGTATAACAGGGTTTGATTTTTTCAAAATAACCACAACCTTTACATAAATCATATATAAATTATGTTTCTCAGCAGTAAAAATTGAATAAAATATTTCTAATACTATTGTATATTAACATAATTATGTGCTAAGATACAAATAATTTTATTTGTATTTTTTGTAAGGACTTTTGTTCGTGCTATACAATAAATTCCAAAATCATAAGGAGATGATAATTTGAAGACTATAGGCATTATAGGCGCTATGGACGAAGAAGTTGCTTTTATAAAAGAAATAGCCGAAGTTATATCAGCAAAAAATATACTTGGCCTTGATTTTTACATTACAAAAATGGGCACAAACAGTGTTATAATTGTAAAAAGCGGCATAGGTAAAGTTAATGCTGCTGCCTGCACACAGGTACTTATAGACCATTTTGCAGTAGACTGCGTTATAAATATAGGCTGTGCAGGAGCAATATATAAAGAGCTTAACATAGGCGATGTTGTTGTATCCACAATGGCACTTCAGCATGATATGGACACATCTGTATTTGGTGACCCTATAGGGACAATACCTCGTATGGACGAAAGCTTTTTTAAAGCCGATAAAATGCTTATTGACTTAGCCGTAAAAGCCGGTGAAGCCCTTGAAGGTCATAAAGTATTTACAGGTCCTGTAGCAAGTGGCGACAGATTTGTTTCAACAATGGAAGAAAAAAATAAAATATGGTCACATTTTAAGGCATACTGTGCTGAAATGGAAGGCGGAGCCGTTGCCCATGTGTGCTATCTTAACAAAATACCTTTTGTTATAATACGCTCTATATCAGATAAGGCAGACGAAAAAGCCGATATGAGCTATGAAGAGTTTTTGCATATAGCAGCAAAAAATTCAAGCATTATTTTAGAAAATATGCTTAAAAACATATAAAAAATATAGATTTGGAGGAATGAAAAAATGGCAACAAAAGCAAAATACAGCCATGAGGAAATATCAGAAAAAAACCCTATTTTCTCTATGGCAAGAACAACTATTGAAACTGCATTTTACGGAAACAATGTAACAACAATATCTTCTCTTAAACAGTGCTATGAACTTGCCTGCAAAACACCTGGCGTTATAGTTACAGACCTTCCTGTTGAAAGACCAGAAGAATCAGGCCTTCCAGAAGATGCAAAAGTACTCCTTTTTAACGACGGTTCTGTAACAGGCAGAACAGCAGCCGCAAGAAGAATTGCCGGCGAGCCAGGAGAAGACGTTAAAAAAATATGCGGTGAAATAAGAGACGCTATCTATGCAGAAAGAAAAAAAAAACTTTACCATGCA
>CALWHO010000056.1 GCA_944380405.1 uncultured Lachnospiraceae bacterium | reverse complement strand
GAAGAAGAAATTGTATTTTCGTAATACGGGCATTGATTTTCCAATGAAAAATAAATACTTCCGCCTTTTATTGGAACTAAAACAGAACATTTTCCGTCATTTTTATATGGGCATTTTTTTGGACAGTTAGTCACTGACAACACCTCCGTGATTAATACTGAAAAAATGTGACAAAAATTGTGAATTTTCATATTGACTGATATTATTGTGTGCATAAGTAAAGCAAATTATTAAAAATTTATTTCATTTATTAAATAAACTACACAATTTTAGGTTTTTTTGATATAATTTGAAAGAATTATGATAGGGAGTGACGAAAAATGTTTAAATATATTAAGAAAGCTGCTTTGGCTGCTACCATAGCTCTTATGTCAATGGGCTGTGCTGTTAGTGCCTATGCAGAGAGAATACAAATGAATTTGGTTTACGACGGTGTAAGCCATGCATATAACGAAGAAGAAATAAAAATAGTTCTTGACGGAAAAGAGATTACAAACCTTGATGTTCCAGCTATAAGCATAAACAGCCGAACAATGGTTCCTGCAAGAGCAATATTTGAAACAGCAGGTGCAGAGGTTGTTTGGAATGAAGAAACAAAAGAGGTTTATATAATTCAAAATTCCGATATTGTAACTCTTAAAATAGACAGTAACGTAGGGCTTATTAATGGTGTGGAATTTACAATGGACACACCAGCAAAAATTGTAAACGACAGAACTCTTATACCTGTAAGAGCAGCAGCAGAGGCTCTTAATTACAAAGTAGGCTGGGATGATGCCACAAGAGTTGTTACATTAAGCAAAGATGGTTCAACTTCAAGCAGTAATACAAATAACAATTCTCAGTCAAGCACAACAACACCAATTACTCCTACTGCAACATCAATAAATGTAAATTCAATTACTGTTCCTGCTTCATCTTCAGCAGATGCAGTATTTGAAATAAAGGCAAGCGATGTAATAACAAAGTATGAAAGCTTTATGCTTGATGATACACGTCTTGTTGTTGATATTTATAATGCAGACATGGGTGTTTCAAACACAAACATAACATCTACAAACTGCGGTGCTGTTACAGCCATAAGAACAGCTCAGTTCCAGGTGACACCTGAAAAAATAACAAGAGTTGTTTTTGACCTTGCTGGAAATGTTAAAAATGAAGTAAAACTTTCTTCTGACAAAAAGACAATAACAGTTGAGTTTGAAACAAACGATATTTATGATGTTAAACTTTCAAAATCAGGCGACAGCGAGCTTCTTGAAGTCTATGGAAACACAACACCTGTTCTTAATGTTACTTATGCAGGAAATCCTTTAAGACTTGTAATTGATATACCTAATGCGGTATCTTCACTTGATAAGACAATTAATGTTTCATCTGATTACATAGACGAAATTACAACAAGCACTGTAAACGGAAACACAGTACGTTTGGAGGCTATGCTTGATGATAATGTAAGTTATGAGGTTGTTAGTGAAAAGGGATATGCTGCAGTTAAAATAAGTGAGTCAACACTTGATAACGTTTCCTATGACGTAAGAAAACATGTACTTGAACTTGATGAAATAGGAAGGCTTTCATCTTCAGAAATAGAAGTTTTTGATGATTATGCAACTGGAATTTATACAATATATCTTCCAGATGATTATTCTGATGTATATGGCGAAGGCGTACTTTTTATAGATGATGACACATATATAAGCAAAATAAATGTTGGACTTGAAAACGGAAAAACAGTTATTGAGCTTACAAAGAAGAGAGAAATTTCAGTTCATACAAGAGAATACATGGACTATATGCAGTTTGAAGTTTCAACTGTAGAGCTTACAGGTGAAAAGATAGTTGTAATTGATGCCGGTCATGGTCTTCAGGATAACGGTACAAGCGGAAACGGCATTATTGAAAAAGATGTAAATCTTGACATAGTAAAACGTCTTTACAACCTTCTTGAAGCTGATGAAAACATAAAGGTTTATGCAACAAGACTTGATGACTCATATCCAACAAATATAAGCAGAGCACAGCTTGCAAATGAAGTTGGAGCAGACCTTTTTGTTTCAATACACCATAATGCAGCAACAAGCACATCAGCAAATGGTACAGAAGTTCTTTATGCAATACATGAAGGCGAAACAAGCGGTCTTACAAGCAAAATTGCAGCAGAAACACTTGTTAAGTATGTTGTAAATGCTCTTGGAACAACAAACAGAGGTGCTGTATTAAGAAACGACCTTATTGTTCTTAACCAGACAAAGGTTCCTGCTGTACTTGTTGAAGTTTGCTTCCTTTCTAATAGCTCAGATGCAGCTCTTATTAAGCAGGAAAAGAACAAAGATGCCGTTGCACAGGCTCTTTATTCAGGTATTGTAGACCTTCTTGCTCAGTATGATTAAAAATAATATTAAAAAGGCTTTGGATTTATTTTCCAAAGCCTTTTGCCTTTTTATGAAAAAAATAATTATTTATGTAAATATATATATGGATTTTTGTATTGAATTTTAATTGGATTTTTGGTAAGTTATTATTTAAGGTTGGAGGAGAGCAATATGGAAAGAATAGATTTAAGAAAAAATGATGAACTTAGAAAAATTAATATAACAAGAGATTTTACTAAATATGCAGAAGGCTCTGTACTTATTGAATGTGGAAACACAAAAGTAATCTGCAACGCTACTGTTGAGGAAAAGGTTCCACCATTTAAAAAAGAAACCGGCGAAGGCTGGGTAACTGCTGAATACTCAATGCTTCCAAGAGCTACTGCAACCAGAAACAGCCGTGACATAAACAAACTTAAACAAAATCAGCGTTCTGTTGAAATTCAAAGGCTTATAGGCAGAGCTTTAAGAGCCAGCATAGACTTTAAGGTTTTAGGCGAAAGAACCATAACTATTGATTGTGATGTAATTCAGGCAGACGGTGGCACAAGAACAGCATCAATAACAGGCGGTTTTGCTGCTCTTGCTATTGCATGTGAAAAGCTTGTTAAAGACGGAATTATTGAAAAAAGCCCTATTGTTACACCTGTAACTGCCATAAGCGTAGGTATTGTAGATGGTGAGCCACTTTTAGACCTTTGCTATGAAGAAGACAGCAGAGCTGATGTGGACATGAACATAATTATGACTGGCGAAGGTAACTTTGTTGAAGTTCAGGGTACAGGCGAAAACGGAACATTTAATAAAGGCGAGCTTTTAAAGCTTATTGACCTTGCAGAAAAAGGCAACAGTGAGCTTTTGAAAAAGGTTAGAGAAGTTGTTGAGTTTTAATTTTTAGGAGGACAAAATGCAAATAATATTTGCAACAAAAAACGAAGGCAAAGTTAAAGAAGTAAAAATGATGCTCAAAGATTTAGGAGCAGATGTATTTACAATGACTGAGGCTGGAATTGATATTGACATAGAAGAAGACGGTGAAACATTTGAGGAAAATGCACTTATAAAGGCAAAGGCTGTTATGGAAAAAAGCGGCTGCCTTGTGCTGGCAGATGATTCTGGTCTTGAAATTGACTATCTTAATGGTGACCCAGGAATTAAATCTGCAAGATACATGGGACACGACACATCATACGATATTAAAAATGAGAGAATACTTAAGCTTCTTGAGGGTGTTCCAGAAGAAGAAAGAACAGCTCGTTTCGTATGCGCAATAGCTGCTGCTTTTCCAGACGGAAGAACAGTAACTGTAAGAGGCACTATGGAAGGCATAATAGGATATGAGCAAAAGGGTGAAAATGGTTTTGGATATGACCCTATATTTTATGTGCCAGAAATTGGAAAATACTCTGCAGAGCTTCCATTAAAAGAAAAGAATAAAATAAGCCACAGAGGAAAGGCTCTTCTTTTAATAAAACAAAAATTAAAAGAGATGATTTAATATTATGAAATTTATAGTTTTAAGTGATACTCATCGATATAATAATAATGCAGAGTTTGTAATAGAAAAATATATTGATGATATAAAAGGTGTTATCCATCTTGGTGATATGGTTGATGATGCAAAGCACCTTAAGTATAAACACCCACATTTAGAGTTTCATTTTATAAGCGGTAATAATGATTTTGATTTTACTGTGCCATATGAAAAGAAGCTTACAATTAACGGAAAGAAAATACTTATTACCCATGGTCACAGACAAAGGGTAAACATGGGTACTGTTACTATTTCTTATTGGGCAAGTGAAAACATGGCAGATGCTGTTTTGTTTGGTCATACTCACACACCTGTATGTATTTTTGATGCAGGAGTATATATATTTAATCCTGGAAGCATATCATTTCCAAGAGGCATAGACAGACCTACTTTTGGATTTATGGATATAAATGATGACGGCAGGATTAGTTTTGAAGTTTATAAAATAGAAGAAAACGGAGAAGTGTTAAAAATAGGGGCTGTGTAAAGCCCCTGAAAAAACACTCCAAAAAAATTGAAAAATATTCAAAAAAAAGTGTTGACAGTGTAATACTCTGTGTGTATAATAATTTTTGTTGGTGAGCGGGTGTAGTTCAATGGTAGAACGTCAGCCTTCCAAGCTGAACACGTGAGTTCGATTCTCATCACCCGCTTAAGTTATGGATCAGTAGCTCAGCTGGATAGAGCAACGGCCTTCTAAGCCGTGGGTCGGGGGTTCGAGTCCCTCCTGGTTCACCATTAAAAGCTCAGATCTTTGAAAAAAGGTTTGAGCTTTTCTTAATCACATACTTAAACTTTGGATCAGTAGCTCAGCTGGATAGAGCAACGGCCTTCTAAGCCGTGGGTCGGGGGTTCGAGTCCCTCCTGGTTCATAACTTTAAAAACTCAAATCTTTTAAATAAGGTTTGAGTTTTTTTGTTTTTCTGTGAAAAATATACAGGCACCAAATTATGTAATATTACTATAATAAATTATAATATTACATTTGGCGGTGTTTTATGGGAACATATATTGTTGAAGGTGGTAAAAGGCTTTATGGTCAGGTAGATATTGGCGGCAGTAAAAATGCGGCTTTGCCTGTGCTTTGTGCTACGTTAATGAACAGCGGAAAAAGTATTATTCATAACTGCCCTGACATAAGCGATATATATGATATATGTGAAATACTCCGTGATATGGGATGTGCTGTTGAAATGTACGGCGATACTATTATTATTGATTCCTCAAAGGCAGAATTTTCAAATGTAAAAAATTCAAGGGCAAACAAAATACGTTCTTCTGTAACTCTTATGGGTGCTATGGCAGGCAGGTTTAAAAAATTTTCATTGCCAAAGCCAGGTGGCTGCACAATAGGCAAAAGACCTATAGATATTCACATATATGTTCTTGAAAAATTAGGCGCTAAGGTTTACGAAAATGATAATGAAATATTAGTTGAAACAATGGCTTTAAGGGGCAGCATAATTACACTGCCTTTCCCAAGTGTTGGAGCAACTGAAAACGCAATTATGGCTGCATCATTTGCAAAGGGCAAAACAGTTATATGTAACGCTGCAAAAGAGCCGGAAATAGTTTGTTTGCAGGATTTTATTAATTCCATGGGTGGAAATGTTACTGGTGCTGGCACAGGAACGATAATTATAGATGAGCAGAAGAAGTTTAAAGACACCGAGTTTGAAATAATATATGACAGAATAGAGGCAGGGACATTTTTATGTTACGCTGCTGCCTGTGGAGGAGAAATTTTTTTGAAAAATGCTCCGTGGCAGCAAATGATATCAACACTGAAATGTTTTGACGAAAGACCATGGAAAATATACACATCTGATGATGGATTATATATTAAATCAAATAAAAAAGCCTTTAAGTGCCAAAATATAGTGTCAGGGGTATATCCTCAAATTCCAACGGATATGCAGCCTATAATTACGGCGTTATTGACAATGGCTACAGGAACAAGTATTATTATTGAAACGGTATTTGAAAACAGATTTCAGTATGCAAAAGAGCTTTGTAAAATGGGTGCAGATATTAGTTTTTTTAACCATGTATGTATTGTTAATGGCGTTAAAAGACTTAAAGGTGCTGAAAGCTATATTTGTGACCTTAGAGGAGGCGCTGGAATAATACTGTCTGCTCTTTGTGCTGACGGCAGAAGCAAAATTCATAATTCACACTTTGTAGAAAGAGGCTATGAAAGTATTGAAAGAAAGCTAAGGTCTTTGGGAGCAGAAATTAAGCTTACAGATGAGATGTGATTAATATGTACGAAAATAATGAGTATTACGAAGAAAAAAATATGTCTGAAACCTCAAAGGGCAGGAAACAAAGAAAAATATCATCAAAAAAGCTTCTTTTTGGTGCTTTTTTTGCAGTAATGGTAGTGCTGTTTCTTCTGTCTCCTTTTTTTTCAGTTAAAAATATTGAAGTAACTGAAATGGAAAGATACACAAGAGATGAAATACTTTCAATGGCTGGTATTTCAGAGGGCATGAATATATTTGCTTTTAGTGCCATAAAAAAAGAACTGGATTTAGAGGAAAACACATATTTTGAAAATGTAAATATTTCAAGGCAGTTTCCTGATACTTTGAAAATAGAGATTAAGGAAAGGCTTGTAAGGGGATATGTGCCTTATATGGGTTCATATCTTTACATAGACGAATACGGGCGTGTGCTTGAGATTTCTTCAGGTTTTACAAAACAGCTGCCGGTTGTAAGAGGACTTACGTTTGACAGCTTTACAATAGGGGAAAAAATAGATGCCGATAATACAGAGGCTTTTAACGTAATGGTTATAATTGCCCAGATGATGACTAAATACGAAGTTCTTGGAGAAGTTGTGGAAATAGATGTAAGTGATACAAGTAAGATTATGGCGTATGTTGGAAACATAGAAATTAATCTTGGAGACATATCAGACTGCGACAGAAAAATAAGAACTATGGGCGAAATAATAAAGAAAATACCTGAAGGCGACAGAGGCACACTTGATTTAAGTGATTTATCAAAGCCTTTGGTATTTAAATATCTTACATAAGGATGATGATTGTTATATGATAAAAACAAAAGGAGCTATCGGCGTTACTTTTATATGCATTATACTTGGCATAATTATTGGTATACAGGCAAAAACAGTGCGAGTACAGACAAGCGTATATGACTTAAAAAGAGTAAGTGAGCTTTCTGCAGAGCTTACAATTCTTGAAAACGAAAACAGAGAACTTAAAAGTAATCTTGTTGACATGCAAAACAAAGTAGCAGGGTACGAAAAAACAATTACAGACGGAAATGACTCACTTCAGGTGATTGTTAAAAATCTTAATGATGTTAAAATTGAAGCCGGACGAGTTGCCTTAACTGGCAGAGGAATTACAGTTACTCTTAATGACAGCAAAAAATACGGCTCTACAGGCGGTGTTGACCAAAATGCTTTTCTTATACATGCAGAAGACATTTTAAGCATTGTAAACGAGCTTTTTTCTGCAGGTGCAGAGGCTATTTCAATTAATGGTCAAAGACTTGTTGCCAACAGCAGCATAAGATGTGCAGGGTCTGTAGTAAATGTAAATGGAGTTAAAATTGCAGCACCTTTTGTGGTATCTGCAATTGGTGACCCTGATATTCTTGAGGCAGCACTTGTATTTCCAGGTGGTGTTGTAGATAGTCTTGCACCTTGGGGTATAGAGCTTACTATAAAGAAGCAGGAGACAGTTGAAATACCTGCATATACAGGAACTGTAACATTTAAAGAAGCAAAAATTGTGGGAACGGAGGAGTAAATAAATGGCATTTCCAATAGTGGGCATAGTTATTGGCGTTATAATAGGATATATAAGTCCATATACATTTCCTTCATGGGCATCACAATATGTTGCCATAGCAATACTTGCCTGTGCAGATACTGTTTTGGGCGGTCTTGTGGCTATTATGGAGAAAAAATTCCACATGGGCGTATTTATTACAGGCTTTTTTACAAATGCAATATTATCAGCAGCTCTTGTTTGGCTTGGCAACCAGCTTAGCATTGATATAAGTATTGCGGCAGTTGTTGTGTTTGGCTCAAGGATGTTCCAAAATTTTGCCAATATCAGAAGATTTATATTGAATAAACATGAAAAAAACGATAATATATAAATATATGTTAAAAAAATATTTTATTTAGTATGGCATTATTATTATATTTATTGTATAATTTTCAAATAAGGTTTTTACTGAAATGTGTTTAGGGAGGAATTACAGTGCTTGAATTTGATGAAACTCAGTGCGTACCTGCAGTGATAAAGGTTGTGGGTGTTGGTGGCGGCGGCAATAATGCTGTTGATAGAATGATTACAGACAACATGAATGGTGTTGAGTTTGTTGCTATAAATACAGATATACAGGATCTTTCAAAAAGTAAATCACAGACTAAAGTTCAGATAGGTGAAAAACTTACAAGAGGTCTTGGTGCAGGCGGTAATCCTGAAATCGGTCAGAAGTCTGCAGAAGAAACAAAAGAAGAAATCCAGAAAGCCCTTAATGGTGCTGACATGGTATTTATTACATGTGGTATGGGCGGTGGCACAGGTACTGGTGCTGCACCTAAGATTGCTGAAATTTCAAAATCTTTAGGCATACTTACAGTTGGTGTTGTAACAAAGCCATTTAATTTTGAAGGCAAAAAAAGAATGTCCAATGCTGAAAAAGGTATTGCTGACTTAAAGAAATTTGTAGATACACTTGTTGTTATACCTAACCAGAAGCTTCTTGCTATTATTGACAAAAAGACAAGCATGCAGGACGCTTTCAAAAAGGCTGACGAAATACTTCGTCAGGGTGTACAGGGTATTGCTGACCTTATTTCTAAAGATGGCGCTATTAACCTTGACTTTGCTGACGTTAAAACAATTATGGAAAACAAAGGCATTACTCACATGGGTATAGGTTACGGAAAAGGCGAAGACAAGTGTGAAGAAGCTGCAAAAGCTGCTATCCAGAGCCCACTTCTTGAAACAAAAATCAATGGCGCTAAAAGTGTACTTATTAACTTTACTGGTGATTCTTCACTTGGTCTTCTTGAAGTTGACGAAGCTGCTAACCTTATTAGAGAGGCTATTGACCCAGAAGCAGAAATTATATTTGGTTCAACTATCAACGATGAACTTAAAGACGAAGTTATTGTTACAGTAATTGCTACTGGCTTTGAAAGCGAAGTACGTGGTCTTCCTCCAAAGAGTTTAAAGAGCGTATTTGACTATCCAAATAGCGAAGAAGCTGCTGCTCAGAACACAGCAGAAGCTCCAAGAGAAGAAGTAAGAGAAGAAAGACCAAGATTTGCACCTCTTTCTGACGAAGATTTTGATGATGAAATCCAGATTCCATCATTCCTTAAGGGC
>CALWHO010000055.1 GCA_944380405.1 uncultured Lachnospiraceae bacterium | reverse complement strand
TGAAGAGGTGGCTCCAAAAACCGATGTAGCCATAGAACTTGGCGGTGAAGATGCCAAAATTATATATTTTAAAGGCGGCATAGAACAGCGTATGAACGGTGTATGTGCCGGAGGTACTGGTTCTTTTATTGACCAGATGGCTTCTCTTTTGCAGACAGATGCAACAGGCCTTAATGAATACGCAAAAAATTATAAAGTTTTATACTCAATCGCTTCTCGTTGTGGCGTATTTGCCAAATCTGACATACAGCCTCTTATAAACGAAGGCGCAACCAAAGAAGACCTGGCAGCTTCTATATTCCAGGCAGTTGTAAATCAGACAATAAGCGGTCTTGCCTGTGGTAAGCCTATTAGAGGAAACGTTGCTTTCTTAGGCGGTCCTCTTCATTTCCTTTCAGAACTTAGACAAAGATTTATAGAAACTCTTCATCTTACAGAAGAAACAACAATCATACCGGAAAAATCACATCTTTTTGCTGCCTTTGGCTCAGCTGTAAGCGCAACTGACGAAACAAAGGTTATAGATATGGAAACATTCAAGCAAAGACTTGACTTAATGGAAAGCCTTCAGATGGAAGTAAGCCGTCTTGAGCCTCTTTTCAAAACTCAGGAAGACTACGATGCATTTACAGCCCGTCACAGTAAAGAGAGCGTTGAAAGACTTGACCTTTCAGAATATAGCGGCAACGCCTTTTTAGGTATTGACGCAGGTAGTACAACTACAAAGGTAGCTCTTGTTTCTGATAAGGGTCAGCTTTTATGGTCATATTATGCTTCAAACGAAGGCAGCCCTTTAAAAGTTGTTATTAAAGCACTTAACGAACTTTACAGCGTTAAACCAGACGATGTTAAAGTAAGAAATTCATGTGTAACAGGCTATGGCGAAGGACTTATAAAACAAGCTTTACTTATTGATTATGGTTATGTGGAAACAGTTGCCCACTACAAAGCGGCATCATTTTTTAAGCCTGACGTGGATTTCATACTTGACATAGGCGGTCAGGATATGAAATGTATAAGAATCAAAGACGGTGTTATTGATAACGTACTTCTTAACGAGGCTTGTTCTTCTGGATGCGGCTCATTTATAGAAACATTTGCTAAGTCACTTAATTATACGGTAGAAGAGTTCGCAAATATTGCTACTTTTGCAAAAAATCCTATTGATTTAGGTTCAAGATGTACTGTTTTCATGAATTCAAGAGTAAAACAGGCTCAAAAAGAAGGTGCAGAAGTTGGCGATATTTCAGCAGGTCTTGCTTATTCTGTAATTAAAAACGCACTTTTAAAAGTTATTAAAATTTCTGATCCAACAGCTCTTGGAAAGAGCATTGTTGTTCAGGGTGGTACATTCTACAACAACGCAGTTTTAAGAAGCTTTGAATTTATAAGCGAAAGAGAAGCTGTAAGACCTGATATTGCAGGTATTATGGGTGCTTTTGGTGCAGGTCTTATTGCCAGAGAAAAATACAAAGAAGGTTATGAAACAACTCTTATTTCTCAGGAGGCTATGAATAACCTTAAAATAGATATTGCTCATGCTCGCTGTGGCGGATGTGCAAATAACTGTATGCTTACAATAAATAAATTTGACGGCGGCAGAAGATTTATAACAGGTAACCGCTGTGAAGTAGGCGAAGGCAAAGGCGAGGCAAATAAATCAGTGCCTAACCTTTATGAGTACAAGAAAAAGAGACTTTTTGACTACGAAAGCCTTGATGAAAAAGAAGCTAAAAGAGGCGTAATAGGTATACCTCGTGTGCTTAATATGTATGAGGATTATCCTTTCTGGCATACATTCCTTACAGAGCTTGGCTTTAGCGTAAAGCTTTCTCCATTTTCAAGCAAAAAGATTTACGAAGAAGGTATTGAAAGCATACCAAGTGAATCAGCTTGCTACCCTGCAAAACTTGTTCATGGTCACGTTATGCACCTTATAAAACAAGGCGTTAAAACCATATTCTATCCTTCTATTGTTTACGAAAGACCGGATATTAAAAATGCAGACGAATGTTACAACTGCCCTATAGTTGCTTCATATTCTGAAAATATCAAAAATAACATGGAAGACCTCAGGGAAAATGATATTAAGTTTATGAATCCTTTCCTTTCTTTCAAGAATAAAGATGCTCTTATTAAACGTCTTAAAGACGAATTTTCAGACTACGGCGTTTCTATTGGTGAAGTAAGAGATGCAGTTGAAAAAGGTTGGAAAGAATGGACAGCATTTAGAGAAGATATGCACCGCAAAGGTGATGAAGTTCTTAAATATATCGAAGAAAACAACACAGTGGGTATTGTTCTTGGCGGCAGACCTTACCATGTTGACCCAGAGGTTAACCACGGTATACCAGAGCTTATAACAGGATACGGCATAGCTGTATTAACAGAAGACAGCGTTGCTTGGAAGGGTAACGTTGAGAGACCTCTTGTTGTAAGAGACCAGTGGATGTATCATTCTCGTCTTTATGAAGCAGCAGCTTTTGTTAAGACAAGAAAAGACGTTGAATACATACAGCTTAACTCCTTTGGCTGCGGTCTTGATGCCGTAACAACTGACGAAGTTAAGTCAATACTTAATGCAGCAGGCAAGATTTACACAGCTCTTAAAATTGACGAGGTTAATAACCTTGGTGCAGCAAGAATAAGAGTAAGAAGCCTTATAGCTGCTCTTGAGGACAGAAGAGAAAAGCATATTGAGCCAGTTAAAGGCGATGCTTCACTTAAGAGAGTTATATTTACAAAAGAAATGCGTAAAGACTATACTCTTTTATGCCCACAGATGGCACCTATACATTTTGACCTTATGGTTGCAGCATTTAACAGCTGCGGATACAAAATAGACGTAATGCCTGCCATAGACAAGAGCTGTATTGATACAGGTCTTAAGTATGTAAATAATGATGCTTGTTATCCTGCACTTATTGTTGTAGGTCAGGTTATGAATGCCCTTAAGAGCGGTAAATACGACTTAAACAAAGTTGGTGTCCTTATAAGCCAAACAGGTGGCGGCTGCCGTGCTACAAACTACATAGGCTTTATAAGAAAGGCCCTTGAAAATGCAGGAATGGCACAGATACCTGTAATTTCCGTAAGTACAGGCATTGAGTCAAACCCTGGCTGGCAGTACAGCTTTGATATGATGAAAAAGACTATGCAGGCTCTTACTTACGGCGACCTTTTCATGAGAGTTCTTTATAAAGTACGTCCTTATGAGAAAGTTCCTGGCTCTGCTAACGAGCTTTACCATAAATGGAATGAAAAGGTTAAAAAAGACATTGCAACAGCTTCTAACTTTAAAGAAAACATTGAAGCTATTGTAAAAGCATTTGATGAGTTTGAAATAGACGAAACAATTAAAAAGCCAAAGGTTGGCGTAGTTGGTGAAATACTTGTTAAGTATCACCCAACAGCAAATAACGACATTGTAAGCGTTATTGAAAACGAAGGTGCTGAAGCTGTTGTGCCTGACATGCTTTCATTTGCTACATACAGCGCTTATAACTGGGTACAGAAGCATAAATACCTTGGCACAAGCCTTAAAGGCAGTCTTATAGGTAAAGGTGTGGTATCTCTTATTGAGTATTGCAGAAAGCCTCTTGTTGATGCTCTTAATAACAGCAAGAGATTTGAGGCTCCTGAAAGAATTGAAAAGCTTGCAGCATATGCAGAGCCTATTGTTTCACTTTGTAACCAGACAGGTGAAGGCTGGTTCCTTACAGGCGAAATGATTGAGCTTATTCATTCAGGTGTCAGAAACATAGTTTGTGCTCAGCCTTTTGCGTGTCTTCCAAACCATATTGTTGGTAAAGGCGTAATTAAAGAGCTTAAGAGATATAATCCTCTTGTAAATATAGTTGCAGTTGACTATGACCCAGGTGCAAGTGAGGTAAACCAGCTTAACAGAATTAAGCTTATGATGTCATCTGCTTATAAAAACCTTGAGCTTGAATTTGAAAACAAAGAGTCTGCACATGAAAACAGACCTATGGTTCAGTACAAGAGCAAGAGCATTGAGTGTTAAATAAAGCAAAAAAGGTGTCGATATAATCGGCACCTTTTTGTTTGTCGAAAAAGTCCTGATGGACTTTTTCGAGTTTAAACTGTGGTTATAAAGCCCTATTCCTGCTTAAAGCCTTGACTAAAGTCAAGGCACAGAAACACGGGTTTTTCCTCGGCGGAAATGAATTCCGTCTGCATTTTGCTTACGCAAAATAGCTATGCTACCCTTGTTCGTCGGGTGCTTTCCTGT
>CALWHO010000054.1 GCA_944380405.1 uncultured Lachnospiraceae bacterium | reverse complement strand
TCTTTCAAGTATTTCAAGGTCTGAGAATACAAGTTCAAGGTTTATAGTTTCAATATCTCTAACGGCATCAACTGAGCCTTCAACGTGAATTACGTTAGGGTCTTCAAAGCAGCGTACAACGTGAACGATTGCGTCTACTTCTCTGATATGGCTAAGGAATTTATTTCCAAGACCTTCGCCTTTACTTGCGCCTTTAACAAGACCTGCAATATCAACAAATTCTATTACGGCAGGTGTTGTTTTTTCTGAGTTATAAAGAGCTGTAAGGCGGTCAAGACGTTTATCAGGAACTGGAACAACGCCTACGTTTGGGTCGATTGTACAAAATGGATAGTTGGCTGCTTCTGCCTTGCCTACAGTCATTGAGTTAAAAAGAGTTGATTTTCCTACGTTAGGAAGACCTACGATACCTAATTTCATTTATAAAAACCTCATTTCTATTACAAAATCAATACAATAAGCGTATTTTATCATACAAAACAGAAAAAATAAAGGCAAAAAACTATGTTTATGCCTTTACTTAAAGTGACTATGTATTAAATTTTAAAGCCTTGCTTTTGACACTTTATCAAGTATATCGTCTATAAGGGCATTAACATCTTTTTTCAAAAACTGTATGCCTTTATCATGGTAGAGATTTTTATACTCATAAAGGTAGTTAAGTATTAATTTATAATACATTATTTTTTCTGAAGGGTCTGAGGCTTCCTCTGCCTTTTTTATGTTTATATCCATTGACTGGAAAAGAGCATCTTCAAAAGACTGGCATATTATGGCACAAGAAAGGCAAAGACCTGTTTCTTTATTAAAGTTTTCTGCTGTAAACATTCTGCCACAGTATTTACAGATATAGTATTCCTGCTCAGCTGGTGCAGGAGAGCTTTTTTTGCTGAATAATCCCATTTTGCATACTCCTTATTTTGTTGCCATCATTTTGGCTTCGCCTTTTATTACAACTTCGTTTCTCTGGTTAAATGCTGTTGTTTCAACAGTAAATATTCTTTTTTCTTTATTTATTTCTGTTACAACACCCTGAGCTGTTATTGTATCGCCTATTTTAACCGGAAGAAGGAACTTACTATTCTGGCTTAAATAAATTGCACCAGCTCCTGGAAGCATCATACCAAGAACTGTTGAAAAGAAAGAAGCTGTAAGCATACCGTGAGCTATTCTTTCACCGAAACGTGTTTTTGCTGCGTATTCCTTATTTACATGTATAGGGTTAAAATCGCCAGTTACACCTGCAAATGTGTAAATATCGCTTTCTGTAACAGTTTTTGAAAAACGTGCTGTCTGGCCTACATATATATCGTCAATACTAAATCCGCTCATATTGATACTGCAATCATCGTACATAAATAACATCTCCTTAAATAATAAATTTTATCTTTATTTATGATAACACATCCAAAAAGAAATAAAAAGACATGCATTTAAGAAAAAATTAAAGTTTTAGTTTAAGGAAATTTAAAAAATACATCGTATTATATTATATAAATAATAAGCTTAGAAAAAAGAAAATGCATATAAATAGTTTTGATTTAAAAAGGATGTGTTTCAGTGAGTAAATTTAAGTTTTATACAACAATGGTTCTTTGTCTTTGCACAGTTGCCATAGGAAGCTCTGTTGAGTTTTATGGAAACCTTAACACAACAGCAACGACTATTGAAGAGGCACATACAAACATATTTGATTCTTCTAAGGAAGGACAGCACCAGGAGCTTTATAATTCTTTAAAAGCTTTGGTATATAATGATTGACCCCAAATAACAATACATATAACAAACCCCAAAAAAATAGCCCTGCATTTAAATATGCAGGGTTATTTTTTATATCATACATCCGTCAGCTGTTATAATCTGACCTGTTATAAATGACGAGTCATCACGGGCAAGAAAAAGAGCAACCTTTGCAATCTCTTCTGGCTTGCCAAAACGCATAAGAGAAATTTCGTCTGTAAGAACGGCTCTTTCTTCTTCTGTAAAGCAGCTATTCATTTTTGTTTCTATAACACCGCAGGAAATAGCGTTTACCCTTATTTCACTTGGTCCAAGCTCTTTTGCCATAGCTTTTGTAAATGCGTTTATAGCGCCTTTTGTCGCTGAATAAACAGCTTCACATGAAGCACCTCTTTCGCCCCATATAGACGAAATATTAATTATATTTCCGCTTTTTCGGCTTATCATTTTAGGCAGAGCAAGATGTGTGCAGTTTAAAACTGATTTAAAGTTTACATCTATAAGTCTATTCCAGTCATCAGGTGTCATATCTGTAAAAAGACCTAAGTGTGATACACCCGCGTTATTAATAAGTATATCTATATTGCCATATATGGAATAAATTGTATCAAACATTTCTTTACATCTTTGATAGTCAGAAACGTCTGTAAGGCAGGCATAAGAAAAAAAGCCGGCTTTTTTAAGCTCTTCCTGAGTTTTCATTAATTCCTCAGAGCTTGTGGAAGCGTTAAGCATTATATTGCAGCCTGCCTGCGCAAAAGCAAGAGCGATAGCTTTTCCTATTCCCCTTGAAGAACCTGTAATAAGCACATTTTTTCCTTTAAGATTCATATTAATCAGCTCCTGTCCTTTTATTGCGTTTATATACTATAATTTATCATTTTATTTCATGTTTATCAAGATGTTTATATAAGCTATGTAAAAATAGCATAGTTTTGAAACAACAGTGTTGACAAAGATTTTTTATTATGATAAAGTTTAAAGCAGTTGAATAACTTTTACAACACTGAGAAGAGGAATAGTAGATTTTTGGTAGCTTTCAGAGAGCGTATGGCAGGTGAAAATACGCAGCAAAAGAAAATTGAACTCGCCTTGGAGTGGTTCGCTGAAAATATTTTTTTAAAAATATATAGGTGGAAACGGATGTCAACCGTTATAGTGACAGGATATAGGATAAAATAAATCCCGTATCTGATAAAGTGTATTCCATATTTCAGGAATAAATTTGAGTGGTACCACGGAAGTATAACCTTTCGTCTCTAAGTATAGAGGCGAAAGGTTTTTTTATTATATTTAAAGCATGTGGTACATAGATGTTGTAAGAGAAGTTCAAATAAATTTATATTGCAAAGGAGCAAAAAAATTATGATGAACTATACAAAATACAGACCTTACCCAACTATGAACATGCCAATGAGAAAATGGCCTTCAAATGTAATTACAAAAGCACCTATCTGGTGCTCTGTTGACCTTAGAGACGGCAACCAGTCTTTGGAAATTCCTATGAGTCTTGAAGAAAAACTTGAGTTTTTCCAGTTCCTTGTTAAAACAGGGTTTAAAGAAATTGAAATAGGTTTCCCTGCTGCCAGTGACACAGAGTTTGAATTTGCAAGAAAGCTTATTGAAGAAGACCTTATACCAGAAGACGTAACAGTGCAGGTTTTAACACAGAGCAGACCTCACATTATTAAGAAAACATTTATGGCACTTAAAGGTGCAAGAAGAGCCATAATTCATCTTTATAACTCAACATCAACACTTCAAAGAGATGTTGTATTTGGTAACTCAATGGAGCAGACAACAGCCCTTGCAGTTGCAGGAGCAGAGCTTTTAGTAAGCGAAGCAGCTGCTATGCCTGAAACAGAATTTATATTCCAGTATTCACCTGAAAGTTTTACAGGCACAGAAATGCCTTATGCAGTTGAAATTTGTAATGCAGTTCTTGATGTATGGAAGCCTACACCAGACAAAAAAGCAATTATTAACCTTCCTTCAACAGTTGAAATGGCAACAGCAAACGTATATGCAGACCAGATTGAATACTGCTGTGAAAACCTTAAATACAGAGACAGCATACTTGTAAGCCTTCATGCACATAACGACAGAGGCACAGCAGTTGCAGCAACAGAGCTTGCTATTATGGCAGGAGCAGACAGAGTTGAAGGCACACTTTTTGGAAATGGCGAAAGAACAGGTAACACAGACATTATGACTGTTGCCATGAACATATTCTCACAGGGCATTGACCCAGAGCTTGATTTCAGCCACATAGACGATGCAGTTGATATTTATGAAAAATCAACAAGAATGAGCGTTCATCCAAGACATCCTTATGCAGGTGCTCTTGTATATACAGCATTTTCTGGTTCACATCAGGACGCTATAAGAAAAGGTATGGAAAGAATGAAAGAGCATCCTGACAGATGGGAAGTTCCTTATCTTCCTATAGACCCTAAAGATGTTGGCAGAAACTACGATCCTATTGTTCGTATTAACAGCCAGAGCGGCAAAGGCGGCGTTGCCTTTATTTTGGAACAGAACTTTGGTCTTTATCTTCCAAAGGCACTTCAGCAGGACTTCAGCTATGTTACAACAAGCATGAGCGACAGAAGCCACAAAGACCTTACACCACAGGAAATTTACGAAGCATTCAAAGAAAAGTATGTTGATATAAGAACACCTATTGAGCTTACAAGCTACAAAGAAACAGGCGTTGTTGGTTCAGAAGAGGTTGCAATTGAGGCAAACCTTAACTACTTTGGTCAGCCAATAGTTATTGCTGGCAAAGGTAACGGTATTATTGATGCCTTCTGCCACGCTATTGAAAAGCACTTTGACATAGTTATGGAAATTATTGATTACCGTGAACACTCTATGGAATACGGTACAAAGGCAAGAGCTATTTCTTATGTACAGATTGCAGACAACGAAGGCGGTATTTACTTTGGTGCTGGTACATCAAGCAACATTATTAAATCATCACTTAGAGCTGTTGTAAGTGCAGCAAACAAGATTGTTAAATAAGTAGACAAAGCACAAAAGGAGAGAGAATTAATATGGCAATGACAATGACACAAAAAATACTGGCTGCCCATGCAGGTCTTGACAGCGTTAAGGCTGGTCAGCTTATACAGGCAAAGCTTGATATTGTTATGGGTAACGACATAACAACAGCTGTTGCTCTTAAAGAGTTTAAGAAAACAGGTGCAAAAGAAGTTTTTGACAAAGACAAAGTTGTAATAGTTCTTGACCACTTTACACCAAACAAAGACATTAAAGCTGCTGAGCAGTGCAAGGCTTGTCGTACATTTGCTTGGGACATGGGTGTTAAAAATTTCTTTGACGTAGGTCAGATGGGTATTGAACACGCTCTTCTTCCTGAACAGGGTATTGTTGTTCCAGGTCAGGTTATAATCGGTGCTGACTCACACACATGTACATATGGTGCTTTAGGTGCTTTCTCAACAGGTATAGGAAGTACAGACATGGCTATTGGTATGGCAACTGGCGAAGCATGGTTTAAAGTACCAAGTGCAATTAAATTTGTACTTACAGGCAAGCCTGCAAAATGGATAAGCGGTAAAGACATTATACTTCATATTATTGGTATGATTGGCGTTGACGGTGCTTTATACCGTTCTATGGAATTTGTTGGTGACGGCATACAGTATCTTTCAATGGACGACAGATTTGCTATGGCAAACATGGCTATTGAAGCAGGTGCTAAAAACGGTATATTCCCAGTAGACGAAAAAACACTTCAGTATGCTAAGGAACATTCAACAAAAGAGCCTGTTATATATGAAGCAGACGCAGATGCTGAATATGACGAAGTTTACACAATAGATTTAAGTACTCTTAGACCTACAGTTTCATTCCCACATCTTCCTGAAAACACAAAGACTATTGACGAAGCAGGACATGTTGAAATTGACCAGGTTGTAATTGGTTCATGCACAAACGGCAGACTTGAAGACATGAAAATTGCTGCTGACATATTAAGAGGAAAACAGGTTAACAAAAAGGTAAGAACTATTGTTATTCCTGCCACACAGCAGATTTACCTTGACTGTATTAAACTTGGATATGCAGAAGACATTGTAAAAGCTGGTGCTGTATTAAGTACACCAACCTGCGGTCCATGTCTTGGTGGTCACATGGGTATTTTGGCAGCAGGAGAAAGATGCGTTTCAACAACAAACAGAAACTTTGTAGGCAGAATGGGTCATGTTGATAGTGAAGTATATCTTGCAAGTCCAGCAGTTGCAGCAGCTTCTGCAATAGCAGGATACATTGCAGACCCAGAAAAAATAGCAGGAGGTAACAACTAATATGGAAACAGCTAAGGGAAAAGTATTTAAATATGGCGATAATGTAGATACAGACGTAATTATTCCTGCAAGATACCTCAACGTATCAAGCGGTGAAGAGCTTGCAAAATACTGTATGATTGATATTGATGAAAACTTTGCAAATGAAGTTAAAGCAGGTGACATTATTGTTGCTAATAAAAACTTCGGTTGTGGTTCTTCAAGAGAACATGCACCTCTTGCAATTAAATGTGCCGGTGTTTCATGTGTAATTGCTTCAACATTTGCAAGAATTTTCTACAGAAATGCAATTAATATCGGTCTTCCTATACTTGAATGTAACGAAGCAGCAGAGGACATTAAAGCAGGAGATATTGTATCTGTTGACTTTAACACAGGTGTTATTACAAACGAAACAACAGGCAAGACATATACAGCTGAGCCATTCCCTGAATTTATGCAGAAAATAATGGCTGCTGGCGGACTTGTTAAATACACAAGCGAAAAAATTAACGGTTAAGAAGGTGCAAAAAAGTGGGAGTTTATAATATTACAGTGCTTAAAGGCGACGGCATAGGTCCTGACATTGTGTCAGAGGCTATGAATGTTCTTGAAGCCATTGGCAAAAAGTACGGACATACATTTAATTTTAATGAAAAGGCAGTAGGCGGCTGTGCAATTGATGAGTTTGGTGTGCCTCTTCCTGATGACACACTTGAAGCTTGCAAAAACTGCGATTCAATACTTCTTGGTGCTGTTGGCGGCCCTAAATGGGATCATCTTCCTTCTCATTTAAGACCAGAAGCAGGTGCTCTTTTAAAGCTTAGAAGCAGTCTTGGTCTTTATGCAAACTTAAGACCTGCTATTATACACAAGGCATTAAGTGCTGCAAGCCCTATAAAGGCTGAAATTATAGGCGACAGCCTTGACATACTTGTTGTAAGAGAGCTTACAGGCGGTATTTACTTTGGCGAAAGAGGTTACAGAGAAGGCAAATATGGTCAGGAAGCCTTTGACGTAGAGGCATACAGCGAATACGAAGTAAAGAGAATTGCAAAGCAGGCTTTTGAAGCTGCCATGAAGAGAAACAAAAAAGTAACAAGCGTTGACAAGGCAAACGTACTTGAAAGCAGCAAGCTTTGGAGAAAGGTTGTTACAGAGGTAGCAAAGGACTATCCAGAAGTTGAGCTTGACCACATGTATGTTGACAATGCAGCTATGCAGCTTGTTAGAAATCCAAAGCACTTTGATGTAATTGTTACATCAAACATATTTGGTGATATTATTTCAGATGAAGCAAGCCAGATTACAGGTTCTATTGGCATGCTTCCATCAGCAAGCCTTGCAGAAGGCACTTTTGGTATGTATGAGCCAATACATGGTTCTGCTCCTGATATTGCAGGCATGGATATTGCAAACCCTATTGCAACTATACTTTCTGCTTCAATGATGCTTAAATTCTCATTTGGCTTAATTGAAGAAGCAGAGGATATTGAAAACGCTGTAACAGCTGTTCTTGACAAGGGCTACAGAACACCTGATATTTATGTAGATGGCACAACTAAAGTAGGCACAAAAGAAATGGGCAGACTTATCTGCGAAAATATTTAATTATAATACAAAACCGTCGGATTTTTTTCGGCGGTTTTTTGTATTTTTTAGACATTAAAAGCCCTTTTTGCTTATTTAACAGGCATATTTTTGTGGTATACTTATTTTATAACTGCAAGGAGGGTTTAAATGGCTATTAAAAAAGGCGGAGTCATAGACTTCTTTTACAGAGTTATAAAAAAGATAATTGATGATGACGTAAACAACATGGCAGCGGCACTTGCTTATTATCTGATATTTTCTTTTTTCCCTTTTATACTGGTATTAAGCATGATACTTGGTTATGCAAACATAAATGCCGTTGAGGTTGTAAATGCACTTTCAAAAACAATACCAAACGATGTTTTAAACATAATAGAAAGGTATATTTATTATGTTTCAGCATACAAAAATGGAAATATAATGGCTGTAAGTTTATTTTTTACGCTATATTTTCCTATGCGGGCTGTAAATTATATCATTGCAGGAATAGACAAGGCATACGACAGCGGTGATGACAGCAATTTTATTGTACGAATTATAATTACACTTATATTTTCTGTATTTTTTATTATAATGATTGTTGTATCTCTTATACTTCTTACATTTGGAAGAAACATACTTGAGTTTCTGTCAGAAGAGGTTGTGTTTATTCCAACATCATTTATTGATACATGGGTTTATTTCAGATTTATAATTATGGCTGCTGTTTGTCTTGTGATTATAACAGCTCTTTATTCCATAGCACCTAAAAAAAGAGTTCCTTTTTTTAAGGCTCTTCCTGGTGCTATTGCGGCAGTTAGTTTATGGATTATAGTTTCGGCTATATTTTCTTATTATGTTGAAAACATGGCTAAATACTCCCTTGTTTTTGGGTCTATAGGGGCTATTATTGTGCTGCTTTTATGGCTATATCTTACGGCAGCAATACTTATAATTGGTGCTGTAATTAACAGCGTTATTAATGAAATGCAGAAAGAATAAACAGTAACTATACACATGATCGTTTGACATATTTTATTTATTTTTATATAATAAAACATATTGTGTATGAAAGGAAAATTTTTATGGAACTTAAAGAATGTATAAATTTTTTACTTACAACTGCTCAGCATAATGTTTTTCAATATCTTAGTTCAAAGCTTTCAGAACATGATGTTACACCTTTACAGCATGGTGTTTTAAGCTGTCTTATGGGTAAAAGCTACGATACTCCAAAGCATCTTGCAGAAAATCTTTCTCTTGAAACATCAACTATTTCAGGCGTTTTGGACAGAATGCAGAAAAAGGGTCTTATAGACAGAGTTGTTAACAAAGACGACAGAAGAGAGGTACAGGTAAGAATTACACCTAAGGGTCGTGAATTAGAGGAGCTTATTATGCCTATAATTGACCAGGTGAACGAAGAAGTTCTTAAATCTTTTTCCGATGAAGAAATTGCATACATAAAGGACTCGCTGCGCTTAATTGCAGGCAGTAAGTTTGGCGAATAATAAAACAGGGCTTTAGGGTTTATTTTAATACCTTAAAGCCTTTAAGTTTTTGACCATTGGAAAAAAGTGTGATATAATTAACAATGTAAATGAGTTGTTAGGAGGAATGAACATGAACAACACAATATACACAATCGGTAGACAGTATGGCAGCGGCGGCAGAATTATCGGCAAGAAATTGGCAGAGGATTTGGGCATACCTTTTTACGATAAAGAGCTTTTAACAATAGCTGCAAAAGAAAGCGGTTTTTGTGAAGAAATTTTTGAAACACATGATGAAAAGCCTACAAGCAGCTTCCTTTATTCACTTGTAATGGGTGGCTATGGCAGCGACAGCATGCCTTTAAACCACAAGCTTTTCCTTGCTCAGTTTGAAACTATAAAGAAAATTGCAAAACAGGGTCCTTGTGTAATAATTGGTAGATGTGCAGACTATGCTCTTGAAGAAATGGATAATGTAGTGAATGTATTTGTTCATGCAAGCATGGAAGAAAGAGTTAAGAGAGTTGTTGAAGAATACGGTGACGACCCTAAAAAAGCAGAAGACATTATAAACAAAACAGACAAGAAAAGAGCAAACTACTACAACTATTATTCAGATAAAAAATGGGGCGTAGCAAGTACATACAACCTTTCAATTGACAGTGGCAAAATTGGTATTGATAAGTCTGTTGAGCTTATTAAGGAATTTGCAAAAATGGCAGGTAAATAAAACCTATGACTGAAAGAGAAAAAATGATTTCAGGTCTTTTGTATAATGCAGGAGACGAAGAACTTGTAAATGGCAGAATTAATGCAAGGCTATTATTTGAGGAGTATAACAAAACCTCTGTAACTGAGTACGAAAAGAGAGTAGATATATACAACAAACTTTTTGGCAGGGCAGGCAAGAATTTATACATAGAGCCAAACTTTAAATGCGACTATGGGTATAACATAGAGTTTGGTGATAATGTGTTTATAAATTTTGACTGTGTTATACTTGACTGTGGAAAAGTTAAAATAGGTGACGGGTGTCTTATTGCACCACAGGTGGGTATATATACGGCAACACATCCTGTTGATTTAAATGAGAGGCTTACAGGTTTTGAGTTTGCAGAAGGCGTTACCATAGGCAACAACTGTTGGATAGGCGGTCACAGCACAATACTTCCTGGTACAAGACTTGGAAACAATGTTGTTGTGGCAGCAGGAAGTGTTGTAAAGGGAAGTTTTCCAGACAACGTAGTAATAGCTGGCGTGCCTGCAAAAATAATTAAAGAGATTTAAAAAAAGCATGGACTAAATGTCCATGCTTTTTTATATTATATAGCTTTATAGTATACTTTATTATATTTTTCTATTTTTTCAACTTTGTTTTTGTTTATAAGGTAATCAATATGTGAAAGTGTTTCGCCAACAGCAAACCATTTTTGCTGTATTGGAAATTCCCTCCAGTCTTTACCACGCATAGACCATTTCATTTTTGAAGCAATTAAATATGCTGATGACTCTGGATTTTCTTTTATTATGTTTAAGCACTCAGCAATTCTTTTTTCATGATGCTCTAAAAGCTCGTCTATACGCTCATAATAGTCTTTGCTGCTAAGTCTATGGGCAGGGAATGCTTTTTCAACTTTTAATTCTCTTACCTTTTTAAGGCTTTCAATGTAGTTTCCTAATGAGTCTGAAACATTGTTCCAGCTTGTTATGTTTGGAGTGATATCAAAAAGCACATGGTCACCTGTAAATATTATTTTTTCACTTTCAATATAAAGGCACATATGCCCTGGTGTATGTCCTGGTGTTAATATTGCTGTAAGTGTATATTCTCCAATATTTAATTTATCACCGTCATTAAGAGTGTGGGCGTTAAATTTTTCTTTTGGTGCAAATATACGGGCAGGGTTTATATCCCTTGATGTAAGTATATCTTCTTTTGGAAAGCCATTTTTTTCAAATATATCTTCCATAACTGGCCAAAACTTGCCGTCAATAGATGTTGAGAGGCGGTCATAGTCTATTTGACTCATATAAATATCGCTGCCATCAGGCATAATACTTTTTGTAAGACCTGTATGGTCTGAGTGCATATGAGTAAGGAAGAGTTTACTTTTATTTATATCTATATCTGCTTCTTTTAAGCCTTCTTTAAGTGCTTCAAGGCATTCAGGGCGGTTAAAACCTGTATCTATAATAAGGCTTTTGTTTTCAGTTTTTAAAACATAGCAGTTTAAATTTTTAAGAGGGTTATCAGGAAGAGGAACATATATTTTATAAATAAGTGGTTTTTCAAAAACCTTTTCTATCATTTGCTAATACCTCCTAAGGTGTGTTTTTTTGTATTTTATGATATACTATGTAATGCTTAAAATCAAGGAAAAGAGGGCGTTGAAAAAGGTTTCAAAAGGGTAATGAAAAGAGCAGCAAAAATTAATATAAAAATTTTATAAATTTTTTTAAAAAAAGTGTTGACATTATATTATGGTCTATGCTATTATATACCTCGTCAGCAGCGCAGGACACTAAATAAAAGCGCTGGCGGCTCATAAAAAAGAATATGGCTCAGTAGCTCAGTTGGTTAGAGCGCCGGCCTGTCACGCCGGAGGTCGAGGGTTCGAGCCCCTTCTGAGTCGCCATAGGGGAGTTTAGCTCAGCTGGGAGAGCGCTTGCCTTACAAGCAAGATGTCACAGGTTCGAGCCCTGTAATTCCCATGAAAAACCGATATACTTAGTATATCGGTTTTTTTTGTGTATTTATAAAAAATTAATATTTATGAAATTGACTAGTGAAAAATATCATATTAAAATTTTTATATGAACATTGAAAGAAGTGCGTTAAAATGCAGACTATTGACGAGGCTTTGGAAAAACTTGAAAAGTCCGATTTCAGAAGAAAATTTAAATTAGACAAAAATGACATTGAATACATAAAAAAGAATGGTTTTGATAAAATACGCTCTCATGCTGCTGATTTTGTTGAAAAACGCCTTGCTCCTGCATATATATCCAATGACGGAAAACAGACGCCTATGAGGGGTCACCCTGTATTTAAGGCACAGCACGGTACGGCTTGTTGCTGCAGAGGCTGTCTTGAGAAGTGGTATGGTGTTAAAAAAGGAAAAAAGCTTACAAAATTACAGCAGGAAAAAATAGTTAATTTAATTATGGCTTGGATATACAAAAAAACGGAGGGATTATTATGAAAAAGTTTATTGTTTCATTATGTGCTGTTTTTACGGCTTTTTCTTTATGTGGCTGCTCTGTAAATGCTGTAAATAAAAGCGACAGTCTTTACGACAGAGGTATGGGCATTATTGAAAAAATGGATTCTATGGCAGAAAGTCAGGATTATATAAGCCTTTTTACAGGTGAAGGCAGTATAACAGACAAAATTAAATCTATGGGCGAAGGCGATTATTCAGCACCTAAGGCTGTTTATAAAATTACAATTACAAATGCAGAGCTTGATAATTACCTTCAGGGTGATGTTAAGCCAAACCTTAGTGAGGAGCTTCAAAAAGAAGTACGCAAAAAGGTTGTTGCTTCAATACCTACATATATAAATGCCATGAATGGTGCTGAAACTTTAGCGGCATCAAGCATTATTACAACTGGCGACAGCTTTTTAAGCGACGAAAGCACATATCAGATTTATTTCTATTTATATGACGGCGAATACTCTGCGGCTGTTGTATTTATGCCAAATGATGAGGGCATAGTAAATGCAACAGGCGTATTTATTACGAATGAAGCTTTAAACGAGGTTAAATCACCTGAAAACATGGCTCAGTGGCTTATGGACTATGCAAACCTTATTGACTGCGAAATTGAAGAAATGACAAAATAAATTTTTTTTTAGAACCTTCGTAAAAAAACGGAGGTTCTATTTTTTTTTGAGTAATTGACATCATTA
>CALWHO010000053.1 GCA_944380405.1 uncultured Lachnospiraceae bacterium | reverse complement strand
TTTCTGTACATTCCATGTTGAAAGGAAGAGTACCTACACTGCTGGCGCTGGAAAAAGCAAATATCATTGCAGGGCCCATACCTTTAAAGAATTTTATAGGACTCATTTTGCCAACAGCTTTAACAGCAAGTGAATATACAACTAAAGCATGGACAATACTTGCAAGATAAGCAATAGCTATAAGTCTCATAAGAGGGAGAAGAACCTCAATACCGTTTTCTGCTACAACAGGCACAATAAGAGCAAATACACCAATAGGAGATATTTTCATAATCATGCCCATAATTTTAATGCAAACTTCAGACATACTGTCAATAAAGTCTGCTGCTGCCTTGCCCTTTTCCCCTGCTGCAATAATGCCAAATCCTAAAAAGAGTGCTATAACAATAACCTGAAGCATTGTAGCACTTACAAGAGGCTCAACAGCATTTGAAGGGAATATGTTAACAAAAGTATCCATTAAAGATGGCATAGCCACATCACCTGTATACTCTGTTAAAGAAGCTGTGTTAAGTACATATCCACCGCTTACGTTAAATACATTTGCTATTATAAGACCAAATGAAACGGCAAAAGCAGTTGTAAATAAATAAAAAACAATTGTTTTTCCGCCTATGGCTCCAACCTTTTTAATATCTTTAAGTGAAATAATACCCTGAGTAATTGAAAAAATTACAAGAGGAACAACTATTGTTTTAATAAGATTTAAAAATATCGTTCCAAAAGGCTTAATATAGCTTACTGTAAATTGAGAATTACTCTGGAATAAATACCCAACTATTATACCCAAAACAAGGGCAGATAAAATTTGCATAGTTAAGCTTATTTTCTTTTTTGACTTTGCATTGATGTTTAATTCGCTCATTAGCTTTTTTCTCTCCTGTCCTTATATTTTTTGGCACAAAAAAAGCAGTAAACAAAATATTAATAATGTTTACTGCACCATTGCCGTAAAATATTTCACACCTTTATGAAATATTAAATTTATATGGATGGAAAAGAATTCGAACCTTCGAAGTCTGAGACAGCGGATTTACAGTCAGACCCCTTTGGCCACTCGGGAACCCATCCATATTGAAACAAAAATCTCTGCCCTATAAGACAGAGATTAAAGCGCGAAACGAGATTCGAACTCGCGGCCCTCGCCTTGGCAAGGCGATGCTCTACCACTGAGCCATTCGCGCATACATGGTGCCCAGAACCGGAATCGAACCAGTGACACGAGGATTTTCAGTCCTCTGCTCTACCAACTGAGCTATCTGGGCATATATCTTATTTATTAAGCTGCCGTTTTGCGACTGCTTGTATATAATAACAAACTAAAACACATTTGTCAACATGTTTTTTTCATTTTTTTAATTAATATTTGAATAAATTTTTCAAATGGTTTAAAATGGTAATTACTAAAGGGTTTAAGGAGGTTTTTTGTGCTATGGAATTTTCGGAACTTATAAAAATACTTGTTATGCTCTGTCCTCTTGTTTTTGTTGCAGGCTTTGTTGATGCCGTTGCTGGCGGTGGCGGTCTTATAGGCTTTCCTGCATATATGTGGACAGGACTTCCCATTCATACTATTTATGGCTGTAATAAGTTTCAATGTACCATTGGCACAGTATCATCTTTAATCAGGTTTGAAAAAAACGGTATACTTGATAAATCAACAGCTCTTGTGTCAGCCATTACTGCAGTTATATTTTCTGCCATAGGCACAAAAATTATACTTCTTCTTTCAGAAGATGTGCTTTCAAGAGCTTTAACAATTGCGCTGCCTGTTTTTTCAGTTACAATGCTTATAAATCCAAAAGATAGTTTAAATACAGTTTCGCAGGCTCCAAAATGCCAAAAAACAGTTTTGTTTTCGGCTCTTTCAGGAATGCTTATAGGTCTTTATGACAGTATGTTTGGTCCTGGAGGCGGAACATTAGGAATGCTACTTCTTATAAGGCTTTTTAAATATGACTATAAAACAGCTTCTGCCAATATAAAGGTAATTCTTATAGCCTCAAGCCTTGCCTCTGCTATAGGTCATGTTATATCGGGAAATGTGCTTTATTCCGTTGCAATACCTGCCACAATATTTAATATTTGGGGTAGCTATGTAGGTGCAGGCTTTGCCAT
Source organism: uncultured Lachnospiraceae bacterium (assembly GCA_944380405.1). Lineage (GTDB taxonomy): Bacteria > Bacillota > Clostridia > Lachnospirales > Anaerotignaceae > HGM11808. Next base: position 2,304 of record CALWHO010000053.1, on the reverse strand, counting down.
AAAACATGGAAAGAAAGTTATAAAACCTATGGCAAATGCCGTTGTTGCCGTAGTTTTAATAAAATACGTTGTATTGCCGTTATTTTCATAAAAAAAGCAGCCGTAAAAGGCTGTTTTTTTGTATTCTAAATATAACCGTGTCAAGGCATAAAAAGTAAGATGATACAACAAATAATAAATTCAAAAAAATCCATGGCAATCATAAATATAACAAAATTTTTAGCATCTTTTCTGCTTATTATGTATAGCACTAAAATAATTATTAAAGGTATAATATCAATTAAGCTACCAAAAAAAATATATAAAAAACTCAATCCAGATAACTGAAGAACTCCCAACTTACCTGTATCACGTTCCATGCCTACACAAAATGCTAACAGCATAAATGTGGAAAAAAAAGCAAACTGCTCATATAATACCATAAATATCCATATCAAAATTTTTGATATTTTCATTAGATTCTTTCTAACTTCCATATTAATATTCCACCTTTATTAAACATCATTTTTAAATATAACCTAAAAATGATATGCAGAAATTTATTACTAAAAATATAACCATCATATTAAATACTTTATTATTTAAATAGCCCATAATAAGGCTTATCTTGCATGGAATAACATTAATAAATATACCTAAAAGCAATGATTGGAAAAAATCATTATTTGCTGTACTTTCTGATAAATTTTCATACACTTGCGTGTTTGATATGGATACTCTAAAAAGCATCACTATAAATATTTCATAAGCTACAAATAATATTATAAGTGCAAAATACAATATTTTAACTGCCTTGGCTTTAAGTTCCATTATTTCACCTCTAAATCATATAATCAGCTTAATTTCTTCCCATACTATGTATCCCCAACAATAAGAAATTATAAATTCTAATATCATACAAACACTGATTATTATAGCCATATACTTAAACTGTTTTTTATCAAAAAAATACATTACCACGGTCGATATTAAAGGCACTGCCTGCGAATAAAAAGACTGTTTTATACTTTCAAATAAATTATCCAAATCAAAAAATTCAATTACCGGCTTATATTTCATAAGAAGCAATAAACCAAGTATTATTATGGGAACAGCCAAAAATTCATATATTCTGAATGTTTTTACTGCAATAAACTGTATATTATTTTTTGTTTTTTCATTTATTTCCATACACACTCTGCTCCGCTTAAATTAAATATCAATTAGCACAATAAATAACATGTTAAATAAACTATTATAAAACTTATCTTTGAAAGTATTTTCAAGCTTTGGTATGTACCTTTATCTTCAGATTTCATTATTAAAGTTATTATTACAGGCAAAATATTTATTAATAAAGCAACTGCTGCTGAAATAAGCATATTTTCTATTACAAAAAATCTTTCTCCAGGGCTATATAAAGCAAAAAACATCAATAAAGCAAATAAAGATATGGGAACAATTATAAATTCACATATAAAAAATAATACAACAAATGCTGATTTTTCACTGTTTTTCACTAAATACTCCTCCTAATTTATACCATGTTGTAATAATCACAGCCATAATATAATGTTGCGAACCCTAACTTGTATGAACCCATAAGTAAAAAGACATAAAACATATAATTATACCTAATGCTATAAATATACTCATACCTATAAGTGTATTTCTTTTTTTCATTGGAATCATAAATATGGCTATTATCATTGGTATTATCTGTGATGAAATTCCTATCTTTGCTGCTTTGAATATATTTGATATTGTAAATAAAATAGCATCTGAGTCATAAAACAATATCGAAACTAAAAGTATCAATATAGAAAATGGTATCACAATAATTTCATATATTATAAATAATACCTTTAATAATTTATATAAAAATTTTTTCGTTTCTTCTCCTACATACATTTTTAATCACCTTAATAACACTAAAGTTTTTATAATACTCATCCCCTAGCTCTATTGCTGCATAATCCCTTTGCTATCTGCCACTATTAAAAGCTATTAAATAATAATTTCACCTATTTATAAATATAGTTGCATATTGTAAATTCAACTTGTGTAAATCCAAAATAGTGTAATTGTAAGCATTAATAAAAAATTTATTATCATAAAAATTTCCATTATATAAAAAGCATATTTATTTACAAATCTTTCAATTACAGCTACTATAAAAGGTAAAATATTGATTACTATTCCCATAAAAAATCCTGCGAATATATCCCAAATCGTAACACTATTCCCTTTATCTGTATAAACTATAAACGCCATAATAAAACAAAATGAGAAAAATGGTATACAAAATAATTCATATATAGCAAA
>CALWHO010000052.1 GCA_944380405.1 uncultured Lachnospiraceae bacterium | reverse complement strand
ATGCTCTGTGTCTTTTTAAATCGCTAGGTCTTGTAACTGTAACAACACCAGCTTCAACTGCGATGTTCATGTCTTCTGCTAACTTACGTGTTAATGTGCCCTTAGGTCCTTTTACTGTGATTACGTTTTCAGCATCTACAGTAACTTCAACACCTGCAGGTACAGTAATAGGTAATTTACCAATTCTTGACATGGTCTGCACCTCCTAAATATTCTCTATATACTAATTACCAAACAAAAGCAACAACTTCGCCGCCGATGCCTTTTGCTCTGGCTTCTTTATCTGTCATAACGCCCTGGCTTGTTGAGATAATTGCAATACCAAGACCGCCTAATACTTTAGGAAGTTCGTCTTTGCCAGCAAAAACTCTAAGACCTGGTTTAGATATCTTCTTGATACCTGTGATTACTTTTTCGTTTTTATCTTTACCATATTTTAAGGAAATTCTCATTGTGCTCTTTACACCATCTTCGATGAGTTCGTAGCCGTTGATATAACCTTCATTTGTTAATATATCAGCAATTGCTTTTTTAATCTTTGAAACAGGAACATCTACTGTGTCGTGTTTAGCTGTGTTACCGTTTCTGATTCTAGTAAGCATATCTGCGATTGGATCGCTCATTGACATTGTGTTGTCCTCCTTTCCGAATTACCAGCTTGCTTTCTTAACTCCCGGGATCTGGCCTTTGTATGCTAATTCACGGAAGCAAATACGGCAAATTCCGAATTTTTTGAGTACAGCATGTGGTCTGCCGCATACTCTGCAACGTGTGTAAGCTCTTGTTGAAAACTTAGGTTTTCTTTCCTGCTTAACAACCATTGATCTTTTAGCCATTTTTGTTCCCTCCTTATTTCTCGAATGGCATGCCGAATAATCTTAATAACTCTCTGCCTTCTTCGTCTGTGTTAGCAGTTGTTACGAAAACGATATCCATGCCTCTGATTTTGTCTACTTTATCATATTCGATTTCAGGGAAGATAAGCTGTTCTTTGATACCCATTGTGTAGTTACCTCTACCATCAAATGAGTTAGCTTTAACACCTCTGAAGTCACGTACACGTGGAAGAGCGATGTTGATGAGTCTGTCTGCAAACTCATACATTCTTTCGCCTCTAAGTGTAACCTTGCATCCGATAGGCATTCCCTGACGGAGTTTGAATGCAGCTACTGATTTTTTAGCCTTTGTAACAAGCGGTTTCTGACCGGAAATTATTGTAAGGTCTTTTACAGCACCGTCAAGAACTTTTGCATTGTCTTTAGCTTCGCCAACGCCCATGTTGATAACGATCTTTTCAAGCTTTGGCACTGCCATTACGTTTTTATATGAAAACTTTTTAGTCATTGCTTCAACGATTTCTTTTTCATAGTATTCTCTTAATCTGTTCACTATATTGCCTCCTTTCCGGGATTAGTCAATAACTTCGCCTGTTGACTTAGCTATTCTTACTTTTTTACCGTTTTCAATCTTAGCACCTAATCTTGTAGCCTTGCCATTGTGAAGGTACATAACGTTTGATGCGTCAATAAAGTTTTCTTTCTTTACAATACCACCCTGCTGATTCATTGGGTTTGGTTTAACGTGTTTAGATACCATGTTGGCACCTTCAACGATTACTCTGCCTTTTTTTCTGTCTACAACAAGGATTTTACCCTGTTTGCCTTTATCTTTACCGGCAATGATAACTACGTTATCGCCACTTTTTAACTTAGTACTTGCCATCTGACACTGCCTCCTTATAATACTTCAGGAGCAAGAGAAAGAATCTTCATGAACTGTTTTTCTCTAAGTTCTCTTGCAACTGGTCCAAATATACGAGTACCTCTTGGGTTTTTGTCATCTTTAATGATAACAGCAGCGTTTTCATCGAATTTGATGTAAGAACCGTCTGGTCTGCCAACTGGCTTAACTGTTCTTACAACAACAGCCTTAACAACGTCACCTTTCTTTACAACGCCGCCTGGTGTTGCTTCTTTAACGCTAGCTACTATTATATCTCCAACTCCTGCATATCTTCTAGTGGAACCACCTAATACTCTAATGCAGAGAAGTTCTTTAGCACCTGAATTGTCTGCTACTTTTAATCTGGTTTCCTGCTGAACCATATTATTGCCTCCTTCCGCAACAGAATTATTTTGCTTTTTCTACTATTTCAACAAGTCTCCATCTCTTATCTTTAGAGAGAGGTCTTGTTTCCATAACTTTAACACGGTCGCCTACACGGCATTCGTTGTTTTCGTCATGAGCTTTAAGCTTATAAGTTCTGTCGACGATTTTTCCATAAAGTGGATGTTTTACTCTATCTTCAACAGCAACAACGATAGTTTTATCCATCTTGTCGCTAACTACCTTGCCAATTCTTGTTTTACGAAGGTTTCTTTCTTCCACAAGGATTGCCTCCTTTCATCAATTACTGAGCTTTATTTTTGTTCTGTGTAATTACAGTCTGAATTCTTGCAATGTTCTTGCGAACCTCGTTGATTCTTGCAGTATTGTCTAACTGGTTGGTAGCATTCTGGAATCTAAGGTTGAATAACTCTTTCTTAGCTGAAACGAGGTCTTTATTTAATTCATCTACTGACTTGTTTTTTAAAGTATCTACATAAGATTTAGTTTTCACTGCTATCACCTTCCATTTCTGCACGAGAAACGATCTTACACTTGATAGGGAGCTTATGAATAGCAAGTCTTAAAGCTTCTCTTGCTGTTTCTTCAGCTACACCGCCAATTTCGAACATTACTCTGCCTGGTTTAACAACTGCTACCCAGTATTCTGGAGAACCTTTACCGGAACCCATACGAGTTTCAGCTGGTTTTGCTGTTATTGGCTTATCTGGGAAAATTTTAATCCAAACTTTACCACCACGTTTGATATATCTTGTCATGGCGATACGGGCTGCTTCAATCTGTCTTGAAGTAATCCAGCTTGGCTCCATAGCCATGATACCGAATTCGCCATGTGTAATTGTATTTCCTCTGAGGGCTTTGCCTTTAAGTCTGCCTCTGAACTGTTTACGTCTTTTTACTCTTTTAGGCATTAACATTATTCAGCGCCTCCTTCCTTCTTTGCTGCTTTTACAGGAAGAACTTCACCTTTGTAAATCCAAACCTTTACGCCAACTTTGCCGTATGTTGTGTCTGCTTCAGCAAAACCATAGTCAATGTCTGCACGTAATGTCTGAAGAGGTATAGTTCCTTCATGATATGTTTCTGTTCTAGCCATGTCAGCACCGCCAAGACGACCGCTACAAGCTGTTTTGATACCTTTAGCACCAAACTTCATTGTTCTTCCCATAGCCTGCTTCATAGCACGACGGAAAGTAACACGATTTTCAAGCTGCTGAGCGATGTTTTCAGCTACAAGCTGGCTGTCAAGCTCAGGTCTCTTGATTTCTTCGATGTTGATGTTAACCTTGTGGTTAGTCATCTTCTGAACTTCGTTTTTAAGTTCTTCAATAGCTGCACCGTTTCTACCGATAACGATACCTGGTTTAGCTGTGTAAACAGAAACTTTAATTCTGTCTGTAGTTCTTTCGATTAATATTTTAGAAACGCCTGAAGCGAATAATTTATTTTTGATGAATTTTCTGATCTTCACATCTTCTACTAAGTAATCAGCAAAATCCTTTTCAGCGTACCATTTAGTATCCCAATCTTTGATAATGCCAACTCTTAAGCCATGTGGATTAACTTTCTGTCCCATTTCGTACCTCCTTATCTCTCATTGAGGATTATGGATATATGACTTGATTTTTTCAGTATTCTATATGCTCTACCCTGTGCTCTTGGGCGAATTCTCTTCATAACAGGAGCCTGACCTGCCTGAACTTCTTCAACATATAATTTGCTGACATCCATACCTAAATTGTTTTCTGCGTTAGCTACTGCTGATTTTAAAACTTTAGCACAAATTGATGCTGCAAGTCTTGGGTTATACTGAAGCATAGCTGCTGCTGTTGTAACATCCTTGCCTTTAATCTGATCTAAAACGATTTTAGCTTTAGAAGCAGGAATACCAACATATTTTGCAGTTGCCTGTGGTCTTTTATCTTTTGTTGCGATATTTCTTTCTCTTTTAATTTGGCTTCTATGTCCTTTTGCCATGACAACCAAACCTCCTTCCGAAACTAATTATCTTACTTTTGATTTCTTTTCAGCGTCCTTACCGTGACCTCTGTATGTTCTTGTTAAAGCAAACTCACCAAGTTTGTGACCTACCATGTCTTCTGTTACATATACAGGCACATGAGTTTTACCGTTGTGTACTGCTATTGTATGACCGATCATATCAGGATATATTGTTGAACGACGAGACCATGTTTTAACAACTGTCTTTTCACCAGCTGCGTTAAGAGCGTCGATTTTCTTAAGAAGATGCTCGTCTGCGAAAGGTCCCTTTTTGAGTGATCTACCCATTTTCTAGTCCTCCTTAACTTTTCTCAAATTAAGCTGTCTTATCAATCTCTACCACGAATGATAAACTTGTTAGAAGCTTTGTGTTTCTTTCTTGTCTTGTAGCCAAGTGCTGGTTTGCCCCAAGGTGTCATTGGTGATGGACGACCGATTGGTGATCTACCTTCACCACCACCGTGTGGATGGTCGTTAGGGTTCATTACAGAACCTCTTACAGTAGGTCTGATACCCATATGACGTTTTCTACCTGCTTTACCAATATGAACAAGTTCATTATCAATGTTACCAACCTGACCGATTGTAGCTCTACAATCAATAGGAAGTAATCTCATTTCGCCTGAAGGTAATTTTACAGTAGCGTATTTTCCCTCTTTAGCCATAAGCTGAGCAACGTTACCAGCTGAACGAACAAGCTGAGCACCTTTGCCAACTTTCATTTCAATATTGTGGATACTTGCACCAACAGGAATATTTCTCATTGGAAGAGTGTTACCTGTTCTAACTTCTGCATCTGGACCACTCATTACAGTATCGCCTACTTTTAAACCGTAAGGTGCAATAATGTATGATTTTGTACCATCAGCATATACGATAAGAGCAATATTTGCTGTTCTGTTTGGATCGTATTCAATAGCTGTTACTTTTGCTGGAATACCGTCTTTATTACGTTTAAAGTCGATAATTCTGTATTTGATTTTAGCTCCGCCGCCTTTATGACGAACAGTTATTTTACCCTGATTATTTCTACCTGAATTTTTCTTTAAATGAATTACTAATGATTTTTCAGGTGTGGATTTTGTAATTTCATCAAATGTTGACACTGTCATGTGTCTTCTGGAAGGTGTATAAGGCTTATATCTTTTAATGCCCATGTGTTCCACTCCTTTCGATACGTTTTCAAATATATTCTACACACAGCCGTGTGTTTTACTCATTGTTTCAAAAAAAATTAATTACATACCCTGGAATATTTCGATATCTTTGCTGTCTGCTGTAAGTTTTACAATAGCTTTTTTGTATTTAGCTGTCTTACCCCAAATCATACCTCTTCTTTTTGGTTTTCCTGAGTAGTTCATTGTGTTTACAGATGCAACTTTAGCTCCGTCGAACATTTTTTCAACTGCATCTTTAATCATAGTTTTGTTAGCTTCTGGATGAACGAGGAAAGTATATTTCTTTTCGTCCATAATTGACATACTGTTTTCAGTGATAACAGGTTTGAGTATTACGTCATAATATTTAAGGTCTGCCATTATGCGTACACCTCCTCGATTTTAGCTACAGCATCTTTTGTAACTACAAGTGTATTGTATTTTAATAAATCATATACATTGATTGTACTTACAGAAGCTGTTTTAACGCCTTCTATGTTTCTAGCTGAAAGCATAACGTTTTTGTTAACACCGTCCATTACGATAAGAGCTTTTTCAGCTTTGATGTTTCCTAAAACATTAACCATAGCTTTTGTTTTAACTTCGTCTAATTTTAATTCATCTAAAACGATGATGCTGTTTTCAGCAACTTTTGTTGAAAGAGCTGATTTAAGAGCAAGTCTTTTAACTTTTTTGTTAAGTTTGAAAGAGTAATCTCTTGGCTTTGGAGCGAATACTACGCCACCGCCAGTCCACTGTGGAGCACGGATTGAACCCTGTCTAGCATGACCTGTTCCTTTCTGTCTCCAAGGCTTTCTTCCACCGCCTCTAACTTCTGCACGAGTCTTAGCACTCTGTGTGCCTTGTCTCTGATTAGCAAGGTACTGTACTACTGCCATATGCATAGCATGTTCACTTGCTTCTAATCCGAAAATGTCGTCGTTAAGGTCGATTGTACCAACCTGCTCGCCGTTCATGTTATATAATGCAACATTTGCCATGTGTGTTATCCTCCTTTCGTAAAGAAATTAAGCCTTTACGCTGTCTTTAATTACTAAGATTGAACCTTTTGGTCCTGGAACAGCACCCTTAACAAGGATAATGTTCTTTTCTGCATCAGCACGTACAATTTCAAGGTTCTGAATTGTAACGTTAACGTGACCCATATGTCCAGGCATTTTTTTACCTTTTTTAACACGACCTGGTGTAGTACCTGATGACATAGAACCTACAACTCTGTGTGATTTAGAACCATGTCCCATAGGTCCTCTCTGAGCATTGTATCTTTTAATTGTTGACTGGAAGCCTTTACCTTTTGTAATACCGCTAACGTCAACTTTATCTCCTGCAGCAAATACGTCTGCTTTAATTTCTGCACCTACTTCATAGTTTTCAGCATCTTCAAGTCTGAATTCTTTTAAGTATCTTTTTGCAGTAACACCAGCTTTGTCAAAATGACCTTTTTCTGGTTTGTTAACAAGTTTTTCTCTAATTTCTGTGTAACCAACCTGAATAGCAGCGTATCCGTCGTTTTCTACTGTTTTCTTCTGAACAACAACGCATGGACCTGCTTCAAGAACTGTTACTGGAACGAAAACACCGTTATCTGTGAAAACCTGTGTCATTCCAACTTTTTTTGCCATAATAGCTTTTTTCATTCTCTTGCACCTCCTGATTTTCTACAGCGGATTGCCCTTCTCGAAATAAAATTCTTACGGGTAATCATTCTAGTTTAATATAAGTTGCGTTGGTGTGTTTCCCTTATATAAACCATTCTTTTGGATAAATTCCTAATTTGTTGTACTTTTTTTATTACATTATTTTTAATGTGATATCAACACCAGCTGGTAAGTCGAGACGGCTTAAAGCGTCAACTGTTTTAGCGTTTGGTGTAAGAATATCAATAAGTCTCTTATGTGTTCTCATTTCGAACTGCTCTCTAGAGTCTTTGTCTTTGTGTACAGCTCTTAAGATTGTAACTACTTCCTTTTTAGTTGGAAGTGGGATAGGTCCACTTATCTGAGCACCTGTTTTCTTTGCAGTTTCGATTATCTGAACTGCTGACTGATCGATTAATTTATGATCATACGCTTTGAGACTGATTCTGATTTTCTGATTTGCCATAAAAAAAAGTCCCCTCCTTTTCGCACTTAATAATTTCAGTACGACAAGTGGTGACTGCACACCTATCCGGGTGTATCTACACACTTATAGACACACTCATCGCCCTAATGACGATTTTCTACCCTTATATTCTGTACAGTGACCTTGTCGCCCGGTTTCTTGAACTGGACATCGCTCCGCAGAAAAACCTAAACTACTATGTAATTTAGCAACCTTCTGTTTCTTCGCTCTTATGTCACAACATAAATGATTATACACTATAACATTTATTTTGGCAAGAGTTTTTTAAAAAAAATTCGTATTTTTTCTTAGATTTTTAATAAAAAAACAAGCTTATTTAAAAAAGTTTTTTATGCATATATTACAATACGTATTAAACAAGTGTCTTTCACAGGCGTCTATATTTAAAAAATAACACCATTTTTTTGTGCAATATTAATTTATGATTTAATATAAAACACATATTTTATACAAAACTTGCATAAAACATATCAAAATCATAAAAATACAAAAACACCCTAAAGGGCAAACCTTTAGGGTGAATATCTTCCGGACACAAATTTATATATTAAGTTTAAACTATCTCAG
>CALWHO010000051.1 GCA_944380405.1 uncultured Lachnospiraceae bacterium | reverse complement strand
GTATATTAGAAGTTTCGTCTAATGTGCATCCCCAGAAAAATCTAAGTATTATAACTTCTTTCAAATCCTTTGGAAGCTTACTTATTGCCTCTTTTAAAGGCAAATTATCAAATTCCTCTGCTGCTGTTTCCGGCAGTTCCTCTGCCAGCAGAAATCTTTTATTATGTTTATATATGTTGTGACACTCATTTATAAGTATCCTTGTTATCCATGTTTTGAAAAATTCATCATTTTTGAGCTTTTTTATAGACCTAAGACCCTTATATACAGCCTCATCAAGAACATCAACGGCAGCAGACTCATTTCCAAGATACAAAAGAGCTGTTTTATACAGCCTGTGCTTTATTTCGGTAATTCTAACAGCATATTCTTCATTGGTCATATTTTTTCAGCTCCTTTCGTTTTTATCTTTCTATATATTAGACTATACAGCCTTAAATTTCCATTTAGAAAAATAAAAAAATTTTTTCAAATAAAAAAACTGCCCCTTACGCTTAAATCCGTAAAGGACAGTTTTAATTTAAAATTATTATGAAAGTCTGTTTTTAAAGTCTTCGTAGCCAAATGACTTTATAAGCTCATATTTTCCGTCAACTCTTTTGCAGACAATATCAGGTAAATTCATACCGTTAAATGTGTTTGTTTTAACCATTGTATAAAGAGCCATATCACAGAAAGTAATTTTGTCCCCTTCTTTTAAAGGCTCGTCAAAAGAATAGTCGCCTATAATGTCACCAGCAAGGCAAGTTGGACCGCCAAAACGATATGTGTATTTCTTTTCACCAGCTTCGCCACTACCCAAAACAGGCGGACGGTATGGCATTTCTATTACGTCAGGCATATGACAAGCAGCAGATGTATCAAGTATTGCCACATCTATGCCATTTTTAAATGTTTCCATAACGCTTGAAATAAGAAAACCGCTGTTTAAAACAACTGCCTCTCCCGGCTCAACATAAACTTCAACATTATATTTTTCTTTAAAGTGAAGTATTATTTTTTTAAGCTTTTCTATGTCGTAGTCAGCTCTTGTTATGTGGTGACCACCGCCCATATTAAGCCATTTTTTGCCATAGAGATATTTTCCGAATTTTTCTTCAAATGCCTTTGCAGTTTTCTCCAAATCATCGGAGTTCTGTTCGCAAAGTGTGTGGAAATGAAGTCCGTCCAGCATTTCATTAACTTCTTCATCAAAGTTAGCTATTGTTGTACCAAGACGTGACCCTGGTGAACATGGGTCATATATAGCGTGACCCTCCTGTGTTGAACACTCAGGATTTACTCTAAGACCTATTGTTTTGCCAGCTTCTTTCGCTCTTTTGCCGAATTTTTTGACCTGATTAGGGCTGTTAAAAACTATATCATCTGCATACTTAAGTATTTCCTCAAACTCATCTTCACGATATGCAGGAGAAAATACATGAGTTTCTCCTCCAAACTCTTCAGCTCCAAGTCTTGCCTCAAAAAGCCCGCTGGCTGTAGTGCCAGCGAGATATTTTTTAATAAGAGGATAGCAGGCAAACATTGAAAATGCCTTCTGAGCAAGAAGCACTTTACAGCCTGTTTCTTCTGAAAGCTTTTTAAGGACTTCAATATTTTTTAATATAAGACTTTCGTCCACCAAAAAGTATGGTGTTCTAAATTTATTTTCCATATTTATCAACCTACAAGATCAGGATTTTCTTTTATCTGCCATGGAAGACCCCATTTATTAAGAGCTTCCATGTATGGATCTGGATCAAATTCTTCAACAGTAAATACGCCTGGTTTGTTCCATTTGCCTGTAAGAAGCATCATAGCACCAATCATAGCAGGTACGCCTGTTGTGTAAGAAATAGCCTGTGAGCCAACTTCTTTATAGCATTCCTGATGGTCGCAAACATTGTAGATGTAAGCTGTTTTTTCTTTGCCGTCTTTTTTACCTGTAAAAATACAGCCGATGTTTGTCTTACCAACTGTACGAGGTCCTAAAGATGCAGGGTCTGGAAGAAGAGCCTTAAGGAACTGAATAGGAACTATTTTCTGTCCTTCAAAGTCAATAGCTTCTGTTGAAAGCATGCCTACATTTTCAAGGCATTTCATGTGTGTAAGATAGCTCTGACCAAATGTCATGAAAAATCTTATTCTCTTTACACCAGGGATATTTTTTGCAAGGGATTCTATTTCTTCGTGGTGAAGAAGATACATATCCTTCATGCCTACCTGATCAAAGTTATATTCTCTCTTAATGCTCATTGCTGGAATTTCAACCCATTTACCATTTTCCCAATATGAACCAGGAGCAGAAACTTCACGAAGGTTAATTTCTGGGTTAAAGTTTGTTGCAAATGGGTAGCCGTGGTCACCGCCATTGCAGTCAAGAATATCAATTGTATCAATCTGGTCAAAAAGATGTTTCTGAGCATAAGCACAGTAAGCCTGAGTTACACCTGGGTCAAAGCCTGTACCTAAAAGAGCTGTAAGACCTGCTTTTTCAAATTTTTCTTTGTATGCCCACTGCCATGAATAATCAAAGTATGCTGAGAAGCCTTCTTCTTTACATCTCTTGTCATAAACTGCTTTCCATTCTGGGTCTGTAATATATTCTGGCTCGTAGTTAGCTGTATCAAGATAGTTTACTCCACATTCAAGGCAAGCGTCCATAA
>CALWHO010000050.1 GCA_944380405.1 uncultured Lachnospiraceae bacterium | reverse complement strand
GATATTGTTTTAAAAACATCGTCACCTATAAATACGAAAGCAGCCAGAACATTTCTTATTTCACCGTTTGTCATATTTGGATATGTGTCTGAAATTTCCTGAAAAACAGTTTTGCTTTCATCAAAGTTTTGCTGTTCCTGATCATAATATCCTATATGTACATTTGTACCTAAACGGAAAAAGCCAGTATCTGGCAATACCTTTTCAAGTATTATTTTTAAAAATGTACTTTTTCCAACGCCATTAGGTCCAACAATAGCTGTTTTGTCGCCTCTTTTAATGTCTATAAAGCCATTTCTAAAAAGCTTTTTGTCAGGGTAAGATTTTGAAAGGTTTTCGCCATATAAAACATCATTTCCGCTTAATACATTTGGTGTAAGTGTAAGACGCATTTTTTCTGGCAGGTTTTCCGGCTTTTCAATTCTTTCCACCTTATCAAGAGCCTTTTGACGGCTTTCTGCCCTTTTAATGCTTTTTTCTCTGTTAAAAGAACGAAGTGTTTTAATAACATCTTCCTGTCTTTTAATTTCTTTTTGCTGCTGTATAAACTGGTGCATCTGCACATCTCTGTTTATTTCTTTCTGTTTTGCATAAAAAGAATAATTACCTTCATATACATATGACTTTTTGTTCTCTATCTCAACTGTTTTTGTAACAACTTTATCCATAAAATATCTGTCATGGGAAATTATAATAACAGCTCCGTTATAGCCCTTTAAAAAGTCCTCAAGCCATGAAACACTTTCAATATCAAGATGGTTTGTAGGCTCGTCCAAAAGAAGTATATCAGGCTTTGATAAAAGCAGTTTACTAAGGTAAACTCTTGTTTTCTGTCCGCCGCTTAATGAGTTTATTTTCTTATGAAATTCTTCCTCGCTAAAACCAAGACCTTTTAAAACGCCTTTTATACGGCTTTTATAGCCATAGCCTTCCATTAAGTCAAACTTATGCTGAATATCTGCATATTCCTTCATAAAATCCTCAAGCTCAGCACCTTCAAGGCTTGCCATTTTTTTCTCCATGGTTCTTAAAGTTTCTTCTGTTTCCAGAACTTCTCTAAAAACCTCCAAAGCTTCTTCAAATATTGTTTTGTCACTTTCTATTGTAACGTCCTGTTGAAGATAGCCTGTTTTAATATCCTTTTTTACATATATTTCGCCACTGTCATGGGATATTTCATTTGTAAGTATTTTAAAAAGAGTTGTTTTGCCAGCTCCATTTACACCAACAATGGCAATCTTTTCTTTATCTTCCACATTAAATGTAACTTTTTCCAAAATCACATCTATTCCGTATGATTTTGATATATCTCTACAGGAGAGTATCATTTTTTTACCTCCAAATCACCAAAAAAAATCTAATTATTTCTTTAAATCATAACAGAAAATGTGTCCAAATAAAAGACATAATCATTGACAATATTTTGTTACAGATGTTATACTTTATTGTGTTAAGGAGTGGTTTTTTATGAATAGTAATAATAGTGATAAAAAAATATCAAGTGCCGTTATAAGCCGTCTGCCACGTTATTACAGATATTTAGGAGACCTTCTTGAAAGCGACATTACAAGAATTTCTTCAAAAGAACTTAGTGCAAAAATGAACATTACTGCTTCTCAGATACGTCAGGATTTAAATAATTTCGGCGGCTTTGGACAGCAGGGTTACGGCTATAATGTAGAATATTTATATAATGAAATAAAGAAAATACTTGGTCTTGACAGAGTTTATAACCTTATAGTTATAGGCGGTGGAAACATTGGTCAGGCTCTTGTAAACTATACAAATTTTGAACGTCGTGGTCTTGTTATAACAGCCGTTTTTGACATTAACCCTCGTCTTATAGGCATGACTATACGCGGAGTTAAGATTTACGACATTGAAAAAATAGAAGAATTTATTTCAAACAACAAAGTTGATGTGGCAATACTTACTCTTCCTCGTTCTCAGGCTTGTAAAGTTGCAAATCAGCTTGCTTCTTTAGGTGTAAAAGCTATATGGAACTTCTCTCATGTAGACCTTAAACTTCCGGAAGACGTTATAGTTGAAAACGTACATCTTACAGACAGTCTTATGACACTTCTTTACAAAATAAACGAAGTAGAAACACATGAAACAGAAGAAGAATATAACGAACATAATACAAACCAATAATATTTAAAACCTGCATTTATTGCAGGTTTTATTTTTTTACATTTAACTTAATTATATAATTTCCAATGATAAATAAAGTAAAAAAAATCACTCAAGGCACACATTGTTAATTTTTATACAAATATTTTCGCCATTAAAATTACCCCATTCGCACTCTATAAGTAATTTAATTACTATTTTATAAAGCATAAAAAATTACAAAAACAGTTAAAAAATACCTCATTCAGTTTTATAAAAGCCATATTTATACCAGTAAACAGCCGCTAACTGCCTACAAAAAACAGAAAAAAATATTCTAAAATTATAAATTAAATACTAAAAATAAAAGGCATTATTTTACTCAAAAAAAGCACATTATTTTAATTGTTATACTTTTAACAATTATAGCATATAATAAGATGTTGTTAAAAAAATAAACAAAATTTCGCATGCAAACTATTTTTCCACCTAAAATTTGTCTGACATTTGATGAATTTTAATGTTTTTTTTAATGTTTTTTAACAGAAATTATGATATATTCGAAAATTAAACATTGTCTTTGCTATAATCATTGACAATTGCCCACCCATTTGTTAAAATATTAATGATTTCCGGTTTTTGTGAATTTTATACAATGTTTAACGTTATTTTTCACATTTGTCAAACCAATATTTGGTATAAATTACTTGTATTTTATTGTATGGCTGCTTTAGTATTTCAGCTCACCCCAATGAGTTATTGAAATACATGATATTCCTTGGCCCTATATATTTTTTGTGGAGTGTTAAAATCAGCCACAATAAAGACAGGTTTTTTCATATTCTACTACATTTAAAATTTATAAATCACGAGAGGGGAAACTACTAATGAAACAGTTCAGAAGTGCAGAATTAATGGATTTATCCTACAAAGGTTACTTCAAAGCTATGGGTTACTCTGAAGACGAACTTTCAGACAAAAAACCAAGAATCGGTATTGCTAACTCATGGAACCAGCTTGTACCTGGTCACTACAACCTTAATCAGGTTGCAGAATATGTTAAAAGAGGTATTTACGCTGCAGGCGGTACAGCTTGTGAATTTGGCGTAATGGCTTGCTGTGACGGTATCGCTCAGGGTCATGTTGGTATGAGCTATATCCTTCCATCAAGAGAAATTATCTGTAACTCAGTTGAACTTATGGTTCAGGCTCATCAGCTTGACGCTGTTGTTCTTCTTGCTTCATGTGACAAAATCATTCCTGGTATGATCATGGCTGCTGCAAGACTAAATGTACCAGCTATCCTCATCAACGGCGGTCCAATGCTTGGCGGTATTGAATTTGACGGCAGAAAGTCAGACGGTACAGCAGCAGACGAAGCTATGGGTATGCTTTCAGCTGGCAAGATCACACGTGAAGACGTTGATAAACTTATCGACGCTGCTTGCCCAGGTTGTGGTTCATGTTCATTCTTCGGTACAGCTAACACAATGGCATGTGCTATCGAAGCTCTTGGTATGTCACTTTCAGGCAGTGCAGTAGTTCCTGCTGTATATGCAGACAGATTAAGATATTCATACGAAACAGGTCGTAAGATCGTTGAACTTACAATTAAAGATATCAGACCAAGAGATATCATTACAAAAGCTTCAATCAGAAACTCAATTATCGCTACAATGGCTGTTTGTGGTTCTACAAACGCATGTCTCCACCTTCCAGCTATCGCTATGGAAGCTGGCATCAAAGACTGGAACGTTGTTGAAGAATTTGGTAGACTTAACAAAGTTACACCACAGCTTGCAAGAATTTACCCTGCTTCTAACTGGTCACTTGAAGACTTCTACAAAGCAGGCGGTATGCAGAGAGTAATGCAGAACCTTGGCGATCTTCTTGATACAGACGTTATGACAGTTAACGCTTGCACTCTTGGCGAAGCTCTTTCACAGGCTAAGTTCATCTACCCAGAAAACCCAGAACTTATCAAAACAAGAGAAAACCCATTTGCTCCAACAGGTGGTATCGCAGTTCTTAAAGGTAACCTTGCTCCTGAAACAGGTATTACAAAACCAGGTGCATTCGACCCATCATTATATGAATTCACAGGTAAAGCTATCTGCTTCGACTGTGAAGAAGATGCTGAAGAAGCTATCCTTGCTGGTAAAGTTAAACCAGGTCACGTTGTTGTTGTTAGATACGAAGGTCCTAAAGGTGGCCCAGGTATGAGAGAAATGTACAAAGCTATGAAATACCTCTATGGTCAGGGTCTTAACCTTTCAACAGCTCTTATTACAGACGGTCGTTTCTCAGGTACAAACAACGGCTGCTTCGTTGGTCATATTTCTCCAGAAGCTGCTGACGGTGGCCCACTTGCTATCGTTCAGGATGGCGACGAAATCTACCTTAACGTAAACGAAGGTATCCTCGAACTTAAGGTAAGCGACGAAGAAATCGCTGAAAGACTTAAACACTGGAAGAGACCAGAAAAGAAAATCCCAGAAGGCTACCTCAGACTCTACTCAAGAGTTGCTGCATCAGCTGCTAAGGGTGCTGTTATTGAATGCTAATTCAATAAATAATTATAAAATTAAAAGGTGTGGATTATTCCACACCTTTTTTTATTTAGTAAGCACAGCCCTTACTGGAAGAGCCTCCATTTTGTCTATTTTTAAAGGAAAAATAAAAATATTATACTCCCCTTCTTCTATGTTTTCTAAAAATGCATTTTCAATTATAAGTACATCGTTTCCAAGAAGCTTTTTGTGTACCCTGAAATCCTCATATTCCTCTATATCCATAGCATCTGTGCAAATAAATTTAATGCCTTTGCCAATTAAATACTCAGCTGCTTCAATTGTAATACCCTTATCTGCATTTTTAATTATAACTATGTCGCCTTTATTTATATCATAGTTTTCAAATATTTCTTTTCCAAAAATTACTTTAGAATTGCCCTCTATTAAAACTGCCCTGCCCTGCAAATATTCTAAATTATAGTCAGAAGATGTTTTTCCGTTTTTGTAAAAATGCCTTGGAAAATCAATATGTGTTCCCATATGGCTGCCTAAAGTAATTTTATTTACGCTATATCCGTCTTTTTCTACAGAAAACACTTCTTTTATTTCAAGCTCTGGGTCACCGTCGTATATTTTAATCTGGCTGTTTATGTTTCTTGTTATATCAATCATTAATATTCACTCCTAAAATATAAATGGAAAAAATGTCTTCCAAATAATTGCTGCAAAAATTGAAATTACAAATATTTTAAAAAAACTTTTTATATCTTTAAAAAGCAGTATGTTAGATAAAATATATATTATAAACTCTGGAAAATACGGCATATCAATATAAAATACGCCCCAGTTAAAAGTAAGGTTTAAAAACATTCCACTTATAAAACCGTCGATTATAATGGCAATATTTCCTTCACCTTTTCCATACCAGCATATAAACGCCAAAAAAGGGGATGCTGCTGTAAACATAACCCAAATTAAAATATAGCTTTTAGGGAAAAATCCAGCTATATATTTTGTATATGCAAAATATCCTAAAAGCATTGCCGCAAAAAACAAAAATACGTTTAAAGCACTTTTTAAAGGTGACCTGCTGTAAAAAGAAATAACAACAGCAAAAAATATCCATATTGAAAACCTGCCTAAAAAATTAGTTATGTCAAAAGCTTGAAATATGTAAGGCAGATAATTTGAGGCTGTACAGTCCAGAAATTTTGAAAATACTCCCATAAAAAGCCCAAATATAATAACAAAAAATGTACTGAAAAAGTCGTTTAAAATACTATTACTTTTTTCAGGCATTCTTATCTTATTTAAAAAATCATTCATTTTCCCAGCCTCCTTCACCTCATATTTTAATATTGCATATATAAAACTTCAAATTAAATATTTCTTAAATTGTTACACCCTTAATAAAAGCACACATGTATTCTGATTTTGTATTAAATATTGCTCTTTAATTTAAAATGGGGTATACTAAATTCAAACAAAAGTTAACAAAAAGGAGGCTTTTAATATGGCATTACAGGTTACAAAAGATTCTATTATTGGCGAACTTCTTATGCAGGATAGAGGAATTGCAGCAATACTTATGCAGTCAGGCATGCACTGTGTAGGCTGTCCATCATCAGCAGGCGAATCTCTTGCTGAAGCAAGTCTTGTTCACGGTATGGACGTAGAAAAACTTGTTAAAGATATAAACGATTATCTTGCAAACAAATAATAAATAAAATAAGCACGAAATTAATAATAATTTCGTGCTTATTTTTTATTCCAAAAATTTTATTCCTGGATAATATTTCAAATATACTTTTCCAAGTATTTTATTTTCTTCAACATAAGTATTTTGCCAGTATCTTGAGTCTAATGACTCATTTCTGTTATCGCCCATCATAAAGTAACAACCTTCAGGCACTTCATAAGGCCCAAAATCGCCGTAAGGCGTTTCTTTTACATACTCATCTGGTAAAGGCTCATCGCTTCCATCTATGTATACTCTGCCGTCTATAATTTCAACCGTTTCTCCTGGAAGACCAATTACTCTTTTTACATACAGCACAGACTCATCATCAGGATACTTAAATACAACTATGTCGCCTCTTTCCGGTGAGTCAAACCAATATTTAACCCTTAATGCAACTATTCTGTCATTAGGCATAATTGTATTTTCCATAGAACCTGTTGGTACAGTTGCATTTACAATTATAAATGTATTTATACAAAAAGCCAAAGCCAAAGCCAGGGCTATTGTTTTTATCCAGCTAATAACTTCTTTTGCCATAAAAGAATACCTCTCAATACTTACTTATTGACTAAGTAATTATACCATATATATATGTTTTATAACAGATAAAAATAAAAAAACTAAGCCGTATATAAAAATACGGCTTATAAAAAACTAAACATTAAAACATCTATATTTTTTAGTCCTCTTTTTTATCTTCCTCAGCTGTATTTTCTTCTGTCTTTTCCTGGAAAGTTGACTCTTCAAAAGGTATAATTGTTACATCTTTTTCAAAATCGCTGTCTTTAACTGCTTCCATATTCCTTTCACATTCTTCATCGTCCCAGTCTTCACAGCAGTCATAGTCATAAACACATTCGTCGTCTTTTTGTCTGCGTTCTTTGATTTTGTCTTTTATTTCTTCTGCCTTTTCAGAAAAAGTTTCCGCTGCCTTTTTAACCTGTGGTTTAACGTCTTCTACAACTTTTTCCATTTTTTCTCCTGCTGTTTTAAGTGCAGGCTTAGCGTCATTCATTATTTTTTCTGTTTTTTTGTTTACGTTTTTTGCAAGGATATTTAATTTATCTCCTGCCTTTGACATAATCTCTTCAACTTTAGCTCTTTTTGAGCCGCCCTTTATAGCAGCAAAAAGTCTTTCTGCCTCATCTACTGTTATAATGCCTTTTTCAACCATTGATAATATAGCCATTCTTTCTTCTTTCATGGTTAAAACCCCCTTTTATTTTAAATTGGTTTTTTAAATGAAATTACGTTTATAAACGAACTATAAATTTCTTCAAAGCTCATGCCAAGAAGCACTCTAAATACAAAAAGCACAAGTGCTGTAAGTGCAATAAATGTAAAAATACCTCGTCTTATAAGAATTTTATTTATTCTTCGCTGAAGACGTGGTTTATTTTCCATTAAGTCCTTTGCATAAACATACATTCCACCAAGCACGCCTTTTTTTATGTTCATTACTAATGACTTTTCATTTTTAAGCATGTAGTGGCATTTGTTTGTGGCTCTGAATATATATTCATTCCCATTTTGAACGCCTTTTATAGCTCGTATTTTTGTGTTAAATTTTGTTTTTCCTCTGTATGAGGAGCATTTAATAATTACAAATTTCTCTTTTTTTGAAAAGTATTTATCAAAAACACTTATGCCTATGTTTACAGCTACAGCTGTAGAAATAATTCCCCATAAAATACTGATATATACGCCAAATTTTCCAAACACATTTAAAACAGGCATATATCCCAAAACATAGCTTTCCATAGCAAAATAAAGAGAAGCTGCTAAATTTATAATTATTGTAATTGCAAAAAGTATCTTATTGCAGCGCAGTTTTTCACTGTTCCAAAGACGCACTCCTGCCGTCAAGTACAGCATTTCAAATATATACACTGCCCCAATAAGTACTACAAGACCGTTTACATCTTTGATGCCGCCAAATACCATTACACTTATAGGCAGCAGCCAAATCCATGATGCTAAATAAATTATTCTTCCTGTAACAGCCCAGCTAACAGTGCAGTATAGGGCAAGTATTATTATAATTATACCCAATACAGCCATATTATCCCCCTATCAGATACCTCTGAACATTTCAGGTCTGAAGTTTCCTGCCTTTTCAGCAGCCTCTATCTGCTTAAGCATAAGAGCGTTATCCTTATTGAAAGTTCCTTTAAGAGGAACATAGTTTGAAGCATGGTTAGCTCTGAAAACTGTTCCTTCTGAGTCTACATTTTCAATAAAAAGCTTCATTTCCTCTAAAACTTCGTGAGGTCCTAAAAGCTCAAACTCGCCTGCTTTATACTGTGTGTAAAGCTCTGTGCCTGGCTCAACCATAAGTGTTAAGAAACCAAGGTATTCTGGCTTAATAGCACTTATTACCTTTGCAGAGTTAATAGCGTGTTCTTTAAGTCTTTTCTTTCCGCCAAGACCTGAAATAAGAGTAATTGAAGAAACCATGCCAGCTCTTTTAAGCTTCTGGCCAGCTTCAATTATTTCTGCTGCTGTAACGCCTTTTTTAACGTCTTTAAGCACAACATCATCGCCGCTTTCAGCACCCATGTAAATCATTTCAAGACCAGCTTCTCTAAGTGTTTTAAGTTCTTCGTCTGATTTAAAATTAATGTCTGCCGGTGTGCCGTATGCAGAAATTCTTTCAACCTCTGGGAAAATTTCTTTAATCTTCTCTATAATATAAAGAAGGTCTTTTGTTTTAACTATAAGAGCATCACCATCTGCAAGGAATATTCTTCTTACCTTTATGCGGCTGTAATACTGTCTAGCCATTAAAAGGTCTTCCACAACATCATCAAGTTTTCTTATTCTAAATTTCTTATCTTTAAACATTGCACAAAATGTGCATGTGTTTCTTGCGCAGCCTATTGTAAGCTGAATTATAAGACTGCCTGCCTCACTAGGTGGTCTATATACAGTACCTTCATATCTCATTATAAATTTACCTCTTTCTTTTTTTCTATAGTACATATTATAGAATTTGTGTGTAATTTTATCAATATAAATTTGCACAGCAATTTTATATGATTTTTTACAAAAAGACCTTAAGATAAAATCTCAAGGTCTTTTATAACTATATTATTTTGAACTTAAAATTTAAAAATATTATATTCTTTCTGCAATTATTCTTGTTACAGTTCCGTCTTTAACATTAAGTGTAACCTTATAATCTATACCAAGGTTATTCCACTTGTCATAAAGCTCATTAAATGAGGAATTAACAGAGTCTACCTTTACAGTAAGGTCTTCTGATTTAGCAACTGGGAATTTTGTTGTTTTTGAAGCACCCTTAATTGTAATGTAGCCGTTTTCCATACCACTTATTGTACCTTCTGCGCCTTCAATAGTTACATCAAGTTTTTTAATATAACTGTCAACGGCTGTTGCTTCTGCATCCATCCAAATACCATTTACATAGTTTGAAGCCACATCAGCATTAACTGCCTTAACGCCATCTATATAAACAGTTGTGTTGTTATCCATTGTAAGCTCTGTGCCATCTATTGTAATAGATGTTGAAGAAGCCTTGTCTATATCACCATAAACTGTTTTAAAGTTACTCCAGTCAACATATGCAACTATTCTTGATACAAGGTCTTTTGAGTTAAACTCAAGTTTAACTTCTGTTTTGCCTTTTTCATATACAGCCATAAGGTCTTCAATATCCTCGTTTGTGCTGCCGCTGAATTTAACTGTTGCTGAATCATCAAGGTAGTATTTATAAGCCTTTCCATAGCTTGTTTCTATTTCAATGTAGCTGTCTGTAAGGTTTGTTATTTTACCTGATGAACTGTCTTCCAGCACAGCTTCAATTTTTGTAACTTTACCCTTTGTGTTAAGGTAAAGAGTAGCTGTAAATTCTTTTCCGCTTTCATTAATTTTGTCAAGCTGAGAAATTGAAACACTGTCACCGTCAAGAGTAGCCTCAACGCCATCAGCATAGTAATAAGAAACTGTGCTTGAACCTGAGTACATATTTATTTTTTCATCAGAAACACCTTTAACAATGCCCCAAGTTGTACCGCCTTCAACATTTATTGTTGCTGTAAGTTCGCTTATATCGCCTTCACTATTAAGTTTTGCTGTAATATCAATATCTTTTCCGTCCTGATGAGCTTCCATAAGAACAGGAATTGTAACACGGTTTCCGTCATATCTTACGGCTATATCTTTAGCATATTTATATGTCTTAACATTGCCGCCTGTACGCTTAATATCAATAGATGTTCTTGATATATCGCTTATTGTACCCATAACAGTACCAGCTTCACCTGTTGCCTCTATTGAAAGAGCTGTTGTGCTGCCGTTTGTAAGTATTTTAACGCTTACAGGAACACCATTATCAATTATAGATGTAATTTCGCCTATTTCAGCAGCTTTTCCGTTAAGAGTAATATATGTAGTTCCTATAATGTCATATAAACCGCTTGTGCCGTCAGAGTGATTTACAGTAATTCTGCCACTTGACATATAGTTGATAGTACCTGTTACATATTCGTCAGTTTTTTCTATAAAGTCAAAATTAAGCACTACACCTGTTACATCACTGCCGCTATATGTTACTGTTACGTTATCACCTGCTGTAAGGTCCATAAAGCTTGCTGAAGCTCCATTATATGAAACAGGTGTTGAAGCTGTGCCTTTAAACTGCTTTGTGCTGCCGTTGCTGTCTTTAAGTGTAATTGTTTTAACTCCTGATGTATTTACGCTTACATCAATAATTGTGCCTGTTATAGAAGTTGCAGATTTAGGAATTTCTCCACCGCCAAGAATTGTATTTGTTTTTGAAACCATAACAGCCATTTCAGCCCTGTTTATATATGTCTTAGGATTAAAATTCTTGTTGTCATCACCAACAAGTATATTAAGGTCTGAAAGAAGTTTAACATAAGGTGCTGCAACAGATGTAATATCGTCACTATCATTAAATGTAAGTGTAGGTGATTTTTCAATATCATAAACAGCTGAAAGACCACGTCCAAACATTATTGCAACGTCCTGTCTTGTGGCATCTATGCTCTTACCGCCTGAGCCTGACATAAAAGCACGTACTTCACTTGTGGATATAATGCCGTTTTCAAGGGCATAAGCTGCTGCCTCGTAGTTCCACTTTGGAACATCATATCCTGCAAGTATGCTTTGCCATTTGCTTGTAACTGCTGTAGAAGGAGTAGCAACTCCTGCATTTTTAAGAAGGTTATAAACAAGCTGCAATGTTTCGCAGTATGTAACCCTGTCTTTTGCTCTGAATATATTAGTACCCTGTTCGTCTTTTTCGCCAACCATAAGACCAAGGTCTGCTACATTTTGTATGTATGTTTTTGCCCCTTCCCATGGAACATTATTTATATCTGAAAACACAACTGCCGCAGAAGCATATACAGAAGCAGAAAGTACAGCTGCTGCTGTTAATAATGTGAATACTCTTTTCTTCATCTCCATCATTCTCCTTTGCAAAATATACTTTTACTACTTTATTTTACCATAAATTAAATTTATTTTATACAAAAACAGCACCTTTAATTCTTACAAATATATTAATAAAAGTTATTTAAATTATACATAAAAAAGGTGCCGAAATAATCGACACCTTTTGACAATTAACAATTTTTAAAACACATCTTCGCTCATGTCCTCAAGGATATTTTCTGCCTTATTTGCAATGGCTTTGCCCTTTTTCATAATCTTTCGTTTTGTACTTTTGTTCATATCCATATACTCAGCACCTGCAATTAAAAGTGCTGTACCAGCAAGCATTCCAGCCATAAATTTTTTCATTTTTTTACCCTCCTTATACTTTGTCCGAAACTTTTGCTTCGGTTACAGATATTATTTGTTTTAATCATAATTTTTATTTAAAATCATATCCGTAAGTATATGGCAATATAATTTTTAAAGGCATATAATAAATAAAAATGGATAAATTTTTAAAAATTGGGTATTGAATTATTTTTTTTGTGTGCTATAATTGTCTTTAATTTCAATTTTATAGAGAAAAATAAGCGTTTTACAAAAAATAAGCCTTAAAAGCTTTTCAGAGAGTCGGTGTTTGGTGCAAACCGATATGTGTATAAGGTGTTCCACTTTTGCAGCTGCCGGTGATGAATCGGAAGGGAAAGCCCTTTACAGCTTACTAAATTAAGAGGTCATTTTTTATTTTAAAAAATGGCAATCTGGGTGGCAACGCGGGTTAATGTCCCGTCCCAAACTATTATTGTTTTGGGACGGGATTTTTTTATTTCAAAAAAACGTAATTTAATCTATTTGTACATTTAAGGAGGTTTTATATAATGGAATTAAACAGAGTTTATAACTTTTCAGCAGGCCCTTCAATGCTTCCTGTTGAAGTACTTGAAAAAGCACAGAAAGAATTTGTTGTATATAAAGATTCAGGCATGTCTGTAATGGAAATGAGCCATCGTTCAAAGGACTACGAAGAAATTATATTTGGTGCAGAAAAAACATTAAGAGAGCTTATGAATGTGCCTGATAACTACTCAATACTTTTCCTTCAGGGTGGCGGTTCTACACAGTTTGCAATGGTTCCTCTTAACCTTATGAACAAAAACAAAAAAGCTGACTATGTTAAAACAGGTCAGTGGGCTAAAAAAGCCATTGAAGAAGCTCAGAAATACGGCACAGTAAATATAGTAGCTTCATCAGAAGATAAAATGTACAGCTATATACCAAAGCTTGACCCAGCTACATTTTCTAAAGATGCTGACTATTTCTATATGACATTAAATAACACTATCTATGGTACACATATTCCAGACAGTAAAATACCTGACACAAATGGTATACCAGTAGTTGGTGACATGAGCTCAAACATACTTGCTGAAAAATACGATATTTCAAAATTTGGTCTTATATTTGCAGGTGCTCAGAAAAACCTTGGCCCAGCAGGTCTTACAATTGCAATAGTAAGAAATGACCTTATGGGTAACGCCATGGATATAACACCTACAATGCTTAAATACGACATTCATGCTAAAAATCAGTCACTTTATAACACACCTCCAACATATTCAATTTATTTTGCAGGTCTTGTATTTGACTGGGTTAAGAAAATGGGCGGCGTAGAAGCTATGGAAAAAATAAATAAGGAAAAGGCAGCAATACTTTACGACTTCCTTGATAACTCAAAGCTTTTCAAAGGCACAGTAGTTAAAGAAGACCGTTCACTTATGAATGTACCTTTCGTACTTCCTACAGAAGAACTTAACCAGAAATTTATTGCAGAAGCTAAAGCTAAAGGCTTTGTAAATCTTAAGGGCCATAGAACAGTTGGCGGTATGAGAGCTTCTATATATAATGCAATGCCTGTTGAAGGTGTTAAAGCCCTTGTTGAATTTATGGGTAAATTTGAAGTTGAAAATAAGTAATTAATAAGGAGATAATAATATGTATAAAGTAGCCACATTAAATAAAATAGCCCAGAAGGGCCTTGCTCAGCTTCCTGAAGAGGAATTTCAGTTAATAGAAAACATAGACGAAGCCAATGGTATTATAGTAAGAAGTGCTGATATGCACCAAATGGAATTTTCAGATAACCTTCTTGCTATTGCTCGTGCAGGTGCAGGCACAAACAACATTCCTCTTGATAAATGCACAGATAAAGGTATTGTTGTATTTAACTCACCAGGTGCTAATGCAAACGCCGTTAAAGAACTTGTTATAGCAGGTCTTCTTCTTTCATCAAGAAAAATAGTTGAAGCTGCTGACTGGTCACAGGGTCTTAAAGGCAAAGAAGACATTTCAAAGCTTGTTGAAAGCGGCAAAAAACAGTTTGCAGGCCCTGAATTATTCGGTAAAACAATCGGCGTAATCGGTCTTGGAGCTATAGGCGTACTTGTAGCCAATGCAGCTGTTGCTCTTGGCATGAACGTAATAGGCTATGACCCTTATCTTTCAGTTACAAGTGCATGGAGTATTTTAAGTCAGGTTAAGCTTGCTTCAAGTGTTGAAGAAATAGCAAGAGAATGTGATTATATAACAGTTCATGTACCTCTTCTTGACAGCACAAGAAACATAATAAGCAAAGACATAATTTCTATTATGAAAGATGGTGCTCGTATATTAAACTTTGCACGTGCAGGTCTTGTTGATGATGAAGCAGTTAAAGAAGCACTTAAAACAGGCAAGATTGCAAAATATATATGCGATTTCCCATCAGAAGACCTTCTTGGCATTGAAAATGTTATAGTTCTTCCTCATCTTGGAGCTTCAACACCAGAAGCAGAAGAAAACTGTGCTGAAATGGCAGCAAAAGAACTTAAACATTTCCTTAGATACGGCAATATTAAAAACTCAGTTAACTTCCCTACATGTATAGCTCCTTATACACCAGGAAAGGCAAGAATTACAATAGCACACCAGAACATACCTAATGTTGTTGGTACTTTAACAGCTATATTTGCAAAAGAAAACCTTAATATTGACGGTATGATTAATAAAAGCCGCGGAGCTATTGCATATTCAATATTTGACTTTGACTCACTTTACGGCAAAAACGAACAGATAATTAAAGACGTTACAGCTCTTGATTTTGTTATTAATGTAAGAATTGTTCGTGAAAGCTAATTAAAAATACAAAAACCAATAAAAGGGCAGAAATTAAAACCTATTTACAAAGGCAATAAATTTTGCCCTTTTTTAAAAAATAAAACGAGGTGAATAATAAATGGCAATAATACGCCCTTTTAAAGCTCTCCGACCTGTACAGGAAAAAGCTGAGCTTGTGTCAGCACTTCCTTATGATGTAATGAACAGTCAGGAGGCTATGGAAGCAGCAAAAAACAATCCACTTTCATTTATACATGTAGAAAAGGCAGAAATAGACCTTGATAAAGACGCAGATATATACAGCAGCGAAGTTTATAATAAGGCAGCCCAAAACCTTAAAAAACTTGAAGAAGATGGAATACTTATAACCGAAGAAAAACCATGTCTTTATATTTACCGCCTTACAAGAAATGGTCACAGCCAAACAGGTATAGTTTGCTGTACATCTATTGACGATTATTTAAATGGCGTTATTAAAAAGCATGAGCTTACAAAAGAAGATAAGGAAAAGGACAGAACAAACTATATACTTAGCTGTAATGCAAATACAAGCCCTATATTCCTTACATATAAGGCAGAAAATAAATTTAATGACGTTGAAAATATAGTTTCTGAAAAAGAGCCTTTATACGATTTTACTTCAGAAGACGGCATAGGACACACTGTTTGGATAATTGATGATGACAGCGAAATAGAAAAAATAGTTTCATACTTCAAGAATATACCTTCTCTTTATATAGCCGACGGACACCACAGAAATGCTTCTGCTGCCAATGCAGCTATTGAAATGAGAAAACAGAACCCAGATTACACAGGTGAAGAAGAATTTAACTACTGTCTTTCTGTCATATTCCCTTCAGATGAGCTTGAAATAATGGACTACAACAGAATAGTAAAAGACCTTAATGGTCTTACAGAAGACGATTTTCTTCAGAAAATTTCTGACCATTTCTTTATACGTCCTTACACAAGAATAGGCAGCTTCCGTCCATTTATGAAGCACCAGTTTGGTATGTATTTAGGCAATAAATGGTACATGGTTACAGTTGATGAAAGCACAATACCAGATGACCCAATAGGCAGCCTTGACGTATCACTCCTTTATGATAATCTTTTAAACCCTGTTTTGGGCATCGGTAACCCAAGAACAGATGACAGAATTGACTATATAGGCGGCATACGAGGTCTTAGTGAGCTTGAAAGAGCTGTTATACTTGGCAGAGCAAAAATTGCATTTTCAATGTATCCAACATCAATAGAGGAGCTTATAAATGTTGCAGATAGTGGTCTTTTAATGCCTCCAAAATCAACATGGTTTGAGCCAAAGCTCAGAAGCGGTCTTTTTATACACAAATTTAATTAACTTCATCAAAGACTCATTCCATTCAAGTCTTTGACGAGAAGACAGAAGTATAAAAAGGGAGTTCCATCAGCATAAATGCCTCGAAACTCCCTTTTTTCCTCGTCGGAAGTAAATTCAGTCGGCATTTTGCTTACGCAAAACAGCTTCGCTGCCCTTGTTCATCGGGTGCTTTCCTGCGGATTTTGGTTGGAAAACTAAGTACCGCCAAGACAGGCGGACAGCCGCTTGTGGCTGGAGTTTGCTTTAGCAAACTTACTGACAATTTGTTTTCCAAACCTTTCAGCTATATTTAAAATTTTATAAATATTTTAAAGCACAGAATTAATATTCTGTGCTTTTTTATTTTTTAATATTTAATATTTATTGCTTCCTATATAGTAACATCCTGCACCTATAACAGCAGCTAAAAATCTAATGGCTTCTACATATACATCATAGCTTTTATAGCTTATTAAAACATCTGACAAAGCAAAAATTACAGCAAATACTGCCAAAGATATTAAAGCTCTTTTTATTGAACTATTCATATATACACCACCTAAATATTATACCGCTGCTTTTTTAACCCTGTTTTTAAATCGCTCTGTAAGCTCTTTTTTAACCATAAAATACATAACTATGGCAGTTGTCATAACTATTATTTCTGTAACAGGGAATGTGCACCATGTATAGTTAAGACCTGCATGGCTAAATACCCAAGCTAAAGGCACAAGAAGTAAAAGCTGTCTTAAAACTGCAAGAACAATACTTTTAATTCCGTTATCTGTTGCCTGTAAAAATGTCATAAGCATAAATACTATGGCACTTGGCACAAAGCTTATGGATATAACTCTTAAAGCAACAGAGCCAATTTCTTTTACCTCATTATTTTGAGAGAATATACCTATAAGTGTTTCTGGAATAGCCATAAATATACACATTACCGCAAACATAAATCCGCCAACCATAAATATTGATGTCTTACACATATTTAATATCATGTCTTTATTACCTGCTCCATAGTGATAGCTTACAACAGGTATCAATACCTGCATAAAAGCTGTTTCAGGTATAAAGAAAAATGTCTGAAGTTTATAATATATACCTAATACTGTTACGGCTTCTTCGCCAAAGTCAACAAGTATTATGTTAAGACCCATAATATACACAGTGTAAAGTGACTGAAGTATAATCTGTGGTATAGCTGCATAGTATATGTCCTTTACGGCTCTTATTGTAACTTTGCCGTTCCATTCAAATACTTTTTTAGCCTTTAAAGCAACTATTATGGCTGCTACTGCCTGACCTAATATAGTAGCTATAGCAGCACCCTTTACTCCAAATCCCAGTACAAATATAAGTATAGGGTCAAGAACTATGTTTACAATGGCTCCTGCTACCTGACCTTTCATAGGAGTTACCATGTCCTCTTTTGCCTGAAGCACCTTTGTAAACATACTTTCCAAAAATACAAATATTGAAAATGCAAAAACTATATAGCCATACTCTAGTCCATAACTAACTGTTTCTGGTACGTCTGTTGAAAACTGAAAAAATAATTTAAGTGTACCTACTGTTATAACAGCAAATACAACATAGCTTATAACCATAAGCATAAGCCCTGTTCTTAAAGGACTTTTAACCTTCTTTTTCCTGCCCATACCAAAATACCTTGATACAAGGGTATTTATGCCTATTGCCGTTCCGTTGGCTATGGCATTTAAAAGAAGCTGAAGTGGATAAATAATTGAAAGTGCTGTAAGTGCGTTTTCGCTTACCTTTGCTACAAAAAAACTGTCTGCTATATTATAGAAAGACTGTATTAAAAGAGCAAACATAACCGGAAGCGAAAGCTTAACAAGTGGCTTTAAAATAGATTCTTCCCTCATAACAATCTCTCTTTCCGCAATAAATGCGGCATTAAAAAATATTCAGTTTTAATACCGCATTCACTACCAATCAATTATTTAACAATATTAGTTATTTTTCCGATTTTTTCAATTTCACAAACTACTTCGTCACCTTTTGAAAGGAACTTAGGAGGAACAAAGCCCATACCAACACCTGCTGGTGTACCTGTAGAAATAATAGTTCCGGCTTTAAGGGTCATGCCCTTACTAAGCTCACTTATAACATAAGGTATGTCGTGTATAAAAAGGTCTGTCTTTGAGTTTTGTCTAAGTTCACCGTTTACATAGCTTTTTATGTTAAGCACAGGAGGTGCAGGTATTTCATCTGCTGTAACAATCCAAGATCCCATAGGTGTAAAGCCGTCAAGACCTTTTCCGAAATACCACTGCTTATGTCTTGTCTGAAGCTCTCTTGCAGTTACATCATTTATAATTGTGTAGCCAAAAACATATTTAAAAGCGTCTTCCTTAGATACATTTTTAGCGTCCTTGCCTATTATTACGGCAAGCTCTGCTTCATAGTCAAGAGTTGAAATTATATCGTCGTGGCTTTCTATGTAGTCACCGTCTGCAACAGCTCTGTTTACTCTTTTTGAGAAATAAACAGGAAATTCCCTTGTGCCGTCAAAAGCTTCTTTTTTATACCTTACAGACTCAACAGCATGTTCCATATAATTTATACCAAGACAGATTATATCCTGTTTTGGCTCTGGAATAGGAGCTTCAAGTTTTATATCCATAAGACTCATTTGAGCCTTACCGCCATCAGAAAGCTTTGAAATCTCCATAAGCTCTTTTTCATCTGCTTTTTCAATAAGCTCATTCATAGATCTATAATTAAACCCATTTTCAACAAGTGGCACTGCTTTGTTGTCATTTGTTATTACACACACAAATTCTTTACCGTCTTTGCTGCAGCTTGCAAGCTTCATAACACTACCTCCGAAAACAATAAACTTATATTATTTATTGGCATTAGCAAGGGCCTTGTCTAATATTGCAATAGCTTCTTCAATTTCTTCACTTGTTATAATAAGAGCTGGAACAAATCTGATTACATTTGCACCTGCACCAACAAGGAGAAGACCTTTATCTATGGCATCTGCAATTACTGGGCCTGCAGGAATTGTAAGCTCTATACCCTGCATAAGACCAACGCCCCTTACATCTTTAATAATACCATATTTTTCTTTAAGCTCAAGTAATTTCTTTGTAAGAAGTGCACCTTGTTTTTTAACATTTTCAAGAAGACCATTATTAATAAGTTCATCAACAACAACTGTGCCTGCTGCTGTTGCAAGGCTGTTACCGCCAAATGTTGAAGCATGGTCACCTGGCTTAAATGCAATAGCTGCACTGTCTTTTGCCATAACTGCACCAATTGGTACACCGCCTGCAAGACCTTTTGCAAATGCAGCTGCATCTGGCTCAACGCCATATGTCTGATATGCAAAAAGCTCGCCTGTACGACCTACACCACACTGTACTTCGTCAAAAAGAAGAAGCATATCTTTTTCATCACAAAGAGCACGTACTTTCTGGAGATAGTCCTTGTCAGCAGGAATAATGCCGCCTTCACCCTGAACCGGCTCCATAAGTATTGCACATGTGTTTTCATCAACTGTATTTAAAAGTGCTTCAAAATCATTAAAAGGTACATGCTTAATGCCAGGAAGCATTGGAAAAAGACCTTTATGGTACTTGTCCTGACCTGTTGCTGTAACAGCACCGTATGTTCTGCCGTGGAATGATTTTTCCATTGTAATAATGTCTCTGCCTGGCTTATTTTTCATGTCTGCATATTTTCTTGCAAGCTTAAGCATAGACTCAATACTTTCAGCACCACTGTTGCAGAAGAAAACTTTATCAAAGCAGCTGTTTTTGCAAAGCATTTCAGCAAGCTCAATCTGTGGTTCTGTGTAGTAAAGGTTAGAAACATGAATAAGCTTCTGGCACTGGTCTGCTATTTTTTCGCAGAGCTTTTTGTGGCTGTAGCCAAGGGAGTTTACGGCAATACCTGCAACAAAGTCAATGTATTTTTTGCCGTCCATATCCCAAATATAAACGCCTTCGCCATGGTCAAATGCTATTGGAAATCTGCTATATGTATTCATTACAACCTCTGCTCCACGAGCAGCAAGTTCCTGTGTTTTTGTCATTTATATCAATCCCTTCAATTTAAAAAATTATTATTCTCTTTCTATCATAGTACCAATACCGTTAACTGTAAATAACTCAAGTATAAGACAGTGCTTAATTCTTCCGTCAAGAATATGAACATTGTTTACGCCTTCTTTTACAGCCTCAAGACAGCACTCTACCTTTGGTATCATACCGCCTGAAATTGTACCGTCATCAATAAGTGATGGTACATCTTTAGCCTTTATAAAGCTCATAAGAGATGCTGGGTCATTTACATCTTTCATTACACCAGGTACATCTGTAAGGTATACAAGCTTTTGAGCATTAAGTGCGCCTGCTATGGCAACTGCCATATAATCGGCATTTATGTTATATGTATTACCCTCTTCGTCTTTGCCTATTGGTGCAATTACAGGTATAATGTCGCTTTTAATAAGAGATTTAAGCATTGTAGGGTCTACATGGTCAACTACGCCTACACAGCCATAATCAACATCAGACTCAACCTTTCTTGCTATAACAGTACCGCCGTCTTTACCAGAAAGACCAACAGCCTTAACACCGTTAAGCTCTATGTCTGTTACTATCTGCTTATTTACCTTTCCTGCAAGAACCATTTCAACAACTTCCATAGTCTGTTCGTCTGTAACTCTTAAACCGTTTATAAACTTAGACTCTATCTGAAGTTTTTTGAGGAAAGAGTTAATTTCAGGACCGCCACCATGAACAATTACAGGGTGCATGCCTACAAACTTCATAAGAGCTATGTCTTTAATTATAGTTTCTTTAATTTCTGGGTTTACAAGAGCACTGCCGCCGTATTTAATAACTATTGTTTTGTCGTTGAAGTCTCTTATGAAAGGAAGAGCTTCTGTAAGTATATGAGCCTTATTTATATAGCTTTCAAGCATATTTTCGTCAACCATTTTAATAATCCTTCTTTCTTTTGTTTCCTTTATAAAAAAATTTATTATGAACGGTAGTCACCGTTAATCTTTACATAATCATAGCTTAAGTCACAGCCCCAAGCTGTTGCCTTTGCATCGCCTTCTGTAATTTTGATGTTAACTGTAATTTCTTTTTCACTTAATATTGTAGCTGCCTTTTCTTCGTCAAATACAATAGGTGTACCGTTATCCATAAGAAGTATGCTGCCCTTTGCACTTTCAAATACAATGTCAACTTTCTTAGGGTCAAAGTTAACACCGCTGTAGCCCATAGCACAAAGTACACGACCCCAGTTAGCATCTTCCCCAAACATAGCAGCCTTTACAAGTGAGCTTTTAACAACAGATTTTGCCATTATTTTGGCACTTTCTTCATCCAAAGCACCATTTACATTTACTTCAATGAATTTTGTTGCACCTTCGCCATCACGAACGAGATTTTTAGCAAGTCTTTCATTTACATAGTGAAGAGCTTCTTTAAATGTTTCGTAGTCTTCGCCTTCTTTGTCAATTACTGGGTTTTCTGCAAGACCATTTGCCATAACAACTATTGTGTCGTTTGTGCTTGTGTCACCGTCTACAGAAACCATGTTATATGTATAGTTAATGTCTTCTTTAAGAGCCTTATTTAAAAGGTCTTTGTCAATAGCTGCGTCAGTAGTTACAAAAGCAAGCATTGTTGCCATATTAGGGCAAATCATGCCGCTACCCTTTGCCATACCACCCATACGAACTACCTTACCGCCTATTTCAAACTCAACAGCTACTTCTTTGCTGTATGTGTCAGTAGTCATAATAGCCTCTGCTGCTAAAAGAGCGTCTTCTCTCTTGTTGCCAAGTTTAGGGAATGTGCTCTTAATACCTGCAACAACTGTTTCAATAGGGAATGTGGCACCAATAACACCTGTTGAAGCTGTAAGAACAGTGTCCTTATCTACTCCAAGACACTTGGCATAAGCCTCTGCCATTTCTATATTGCTTTTAATACCAAGCTCGCCTGTGCAGGCATTGGCATTACCGCTGTTTATGGCAACACCGTTTATTTTACCGCCTTTATCCATAATTTCCATATTTCTTGTTACGCTTGTAGCCTTAACAACATTTGTTGTAAATGCAGCAGCAGCAACAGCAGGAACATCACTTGAAATAAGAGCTAAGTCCTTAACGCCTTTTTTTATACCAACAGCAGCGCCTGTGGCATTAAAGCCCTTTGCAGCTGTAACTGAACCATCTATAATCTTCATTTGTATCCTCTCCCTTTTATTTGTCTTTCCAGTTCCACCATTTTAATTTATCTGCTTCATATACATCATTTTCTGCATAATATACAGCAAGCCTGTATACGTATAATACGCATCTATCTATATATCCGCCATTTTTGATACAGGAAAGCTTATAAAGTTCTTCTGGGTCTTTATTTTTCAAATCCTCAATGGAATTTATACCTATATCAAAAAGGTGCTTTTCCATGTTTTTACCTATACCAGGTATTTTTGTTAAATCGCTCATGTTCTTGACCTGTATTCTCCGTTTATACGCACATATTCATGGCTTAAATCACAGCCCCAGCTTTTAGCTGAGTACTTGCCGTCATGAAGATTTATTTTTATAAATATATCTCTTTCACCAAGTACAGCAAGAGCCTCGTTTTCATCAAACTTAACTATCTCGCCATTTTCCATGACCTTAATTTTACCGCCTTCGCTTTCAAAAGACATATCAATTTTTTCAGGTGAAAATTTACCGCCGCTTCCACCCATGGCAGCCAAAACTCTGCCCCAGTTGGCATCTTCTCCGTAAAGCGCTGTTTTTACAAGTATGTCATTTACTATTGACTTAGCAAGAAGTCTTGCATCTACTTCTGTTTCAGCACCTGTTATTTCAACTTCCATAAGTTTGCTTGCACCTTCGCCATCATGGACAACGTCTTTTGCAAACTTTTCATTTATAAAGCAAAGAGCATTTTTAAACTCTTCATAAAACTCGTCCTCTTCTGTAATTTCAGGGTTACCTGCCATTTTATTGGCTATTACAAGAGCCATATCGTTTGTGCTTGTGGCTCCATCAACTGAAATCATGTTATATGTATCTTTAACAGACTCGTAAAGGGCTTTCTGCAAAAGCTCCCGAGAAATATTAATATCTGTTGTTATAAATGAAAGAACAGTTGCCATGTTAGGGTGTATCATACCGCTGCCCTTTGCCATACCGCCTATTATAACCTGTTTTCCGCATATATTAAGCTGAAGAGCCATTTCCTTTATAAATGTGTCTGTTGTTATAATGCCTGATGCTGCATTTTTTGCTTCTTCTCTTTTGTGAGAAAGATGTGAGTATGTTTCATCAATACCTTTTAATATTGTATCCATAGGCATATCAAGACCGATTATACCTGTGGCAGCAGTAAGTATTTCTTCTTTTTTTGCACCAATGG
The DNA here is from genome assembly GCA_944380405.1 of uncultured Lachnospiraceae bacterium. Taxonomy (GTDB): domain Bacteria; phylum Bacillota; class Clostridia; order Lachnospirales; family Anaerotignaceae; genus HGM11808. Next base: position 13,100 of record CALWHO010000050.1, on the reverse strand, counting down.
ATTTTGCAAAATGCTCTGCCATTAATTCGTTATCTCTGATGCCTTTTTCACCTGTACAGGCATTGGCGTTGCCGCTTATGGCAACAAGACCTTTTACCATACCGCCATTTTTTGTTATTTCTCTATCCCAAAGTATATGAGCAGCCTTTACAACGCTTGTTGTATAAACACCTGCTGCAATAGCAGGCACATCGCTTGTAATAAGTGACATATCCTTTTTAACTTTCTTAATTCCTATGTGTCTGCCTGTTGCTTTAAACCCCTGAGGTGCTGTAATACCTCCGTCTATAACCCTAAACAAAGCAGATTCCTCCTTTTATAAAAACATTATGCAGGAAATACAGGAGTAAGTGTAAGACCTGTTTTTTCATCAAGACCAAAAAGTATGTTCATGTTCTGAACAGCCTGTCCTGCTGCACCCTTTACAAGGTTATCAATAGCACCTACAACAATTACTCTGTTTGTTCTCTCATCTATTGTAAACCCTATGTCAATAAAGTTTGAACCCTTAACCCATCTTGTTTCTGGGAAAACGCCTTTTTTAGTAAGACGAACAAAGTATTCTTTGCCGTAGTATTTTTCGTATACTGCCTTAATGTCTTCATAAGAAACTTTCTTTGTAAGAGTAGCATAGCAAGTAGCAAGTATACCTCTATTCATAGGTATAAGGTGTGGTGTAAATGTAAGTGTAATATCTTTACCTGCTGCATAGCCAAGCTGTTCTTCAATTTCTGGTGTATGTCTGTGGCTTGCAAGTTTATACGCCTTAACGCTTTCGTTGCACTCATCAAACATATTAGCAAGTGTAAGACCTCTGCCTGCACCTGTTACACCGCTTTTTGCATCTACTATAATTGTTGATGTATCAATTAAACCTTCTGCCACAAGAGGTCTAAGGCTTAATATTGAACATGTTGTATAGCAGCCAGGGTTTGCAATAAGGTTCTTTCCTTTTATAATGTCCCTGTTTACTTCGCAAAGACCATATACAGCTTCCTTTAAAAGCTCTCTGCCTTCGTGCTTTACGCCGTACCATGCTTCATAAATATCTGCATCTTTAATACGGAAGTCTGCACCAAAGTCAATTATTTTTGTTTTTGAAAGTATGTTTTCGTCTACAACCTTTGCTGTAACGCCATGAGGAAGAGCCATAAATATTACATCACATTCTTCTGCAAGCTTTTCCATATCCATGTCATCAAGAACCATTTCGTTTATCTCTCTGTAGTTTTCGTAAACCTCATCAAACTGCTTTCCAACATAGCTATGAGCTGTCATTTTAACTATTTCAACTTCAGGGTGCTGCATAAGTATACGCACCAATTCATTTCCAGCATATCCTGTAGCACCAACGATACCCGCTTTTATCATTATTATATACCTCCCAAAAATATTGTTCTAATCTCCAAACATTTAATAATTATACATACTTTTTAAAATTTATGCAAGAAATTTAAAAAAATAATTGAATTTTTATATTATACCATATATAATTACATAGTACATAACAAGCGATGTTTTTTAAACACATTTTTAAAATAATTGTTTATATACTCAGGAGGAAATGAAAATGGCAAAAGAAAAAATCGTTCTCGCTTATTCAGGCGGTCTTGACACAACAGTTATAATTCCATGGCTTAAAGAAAACTACAACGATGCAGAAGTAATTGCTGTATGTGGTAACGTAGGTCAGGGTGAAGAAACAGATGGTCTTGAAGAAAGAGCACTTAAAACAGGCGCAAGCAAACTTTACATCGAAGACCTTACAGATGAATTCCTTACAGACGCTGTATTCCCATGTGTAAAGGCTAACGCTGTATACGAAGGCAAATACCTTCTTGGTACATCAATGGCTAGACCTATAATTGCAAAAAGACTTGTTGAAATCGCTCGTCAGGAAGGCGCAACAGCTATCTGCCACGGTGCAACAGGTAAAGGTAACGACCAGGTACGTTTTGAACTTACAATTAAAGCACTTGCTCCAGACCTTAAAATAATTGCTCCTTGGAGACTTGATACATGGAAAATGGAATCTCGTGAAGACGAAGTCAAATATCTTGAAGCAAGAGGCATTGAAGCTCCTGTTAAGAAAGGTGACAGCTACAGCCGTGACAGAAACATCTGGCACATAAGCCATGAAGGTCTTGAACTTGAAGACCCAGCTAACGAGCCAAACTATGAACACCTTTTAAAACTTGGCGTTTCTCCTGAAAAGGCTCCAGATGAACCTACATATGTTACACTTGAATTTGAAAAAGGTATCTGTACAAAACTTAACGGCGAAGCAGTTACACCAAGAGAACTTCTTACAAAACTTAACGAAGTTGGCGGTGCTAACGGTATCGGTATTGCTGACATCTGCGAAAACCGTGTTGTTGGTATGAAGTCAAGAGGCGTATACGAAACACCAGGCGGTACAATTCTTTACTATGCTCACCGTGAACTTGAATACCTTACACTTGACAAACAGACACAGGCTTGGAACGAAATCTGCTCAACAAAATTCACAGAGCTTGTATATAGCGGCGAATGGTACACACCACTTCGTGAAGCTCTTTCAGCTTACTTTGACTCTGTAAATGAAGTTGTAACAGGTACTGTTAAACTTAAACTTTACAAAGGCAACATTATTCCAGCTGGTTCAACAAGCCCATATTCATTATACAATGAATCAATCGCAAGCTTTACAACAGGCGAACTTTATGACCACAGAGATGCTAACGGCTTCATCAACCTCTTCGGTCTTCCATTAAAGGTTCGTGCTATGATGAAACAGAACCTCAGCAAATAATTTATTGGTGCATATAATTTTAAGAAGGTTTTTAAAATGGACAGACGTACAAAGACAAAAACAATTACAACAATAATTCTTTTAATATTGAGTATATTTGCTTTATATACATTTATATTTGTTGTAAATGTTTCTAAGCCTTGGAGAATATTTTTAATTGTTATTGCAGTTTTTTGGATAATATCTGGAATATCAAATTTAACCCAATATTTCGAAAAAAACAAATAAGCAGTGCATTTTAAAAAAAACTATACTGCACTACAGTAATTTATCTTTTAAAAACTTTAAGGGGAAGCTTACTTTTTGCTTCCCCTTTTTATAAAATCATTAAACTAAATCAAGAAAGGAATGTAATTTAATATGAGCAAACTTTGGGGCGGACGCTTTACAAAGCAGACAGACAGTTTTACAGACCATTTCCATTCTTCAATATCATTTGACCAGAGAATGTATAAAGAAGACATTACAGGCAGTATTGCTCATGCAAAAATGCTTGGCGCTCAAGGTATTATACCTAGCGAAGACTCAGAGCTTATACAAAAAACACTTAAAGAAATACTTGCAGATATTGAGGAAGGAAAAGTTGAGTTTGACGAAAAAGCCGAAGATATCCACATGAATATAGAAACAATACTTATAAGCCGCATAGGCGATGTTGGTAAACGCCTTCATACAGGCAGAAGCCGTAACGACCAGGTGGCTCTTGACATAAGAATGTATGTTAAAGAAGCTATTACAGACATACAGCACCTTTTATTAAACCTTGAAGAAACATTAAATAATATAGCAGAAAAGAACACAGAAACAATTATGCCTGGCTATACTCATCTTCAGAGAGCACAGCCTATTACATTTGCTCACCATGTTCTTGCATATGTTGAAATGTTCAAAAGAGATTATGACCGTCTTTCAGACACATATAAAAGAACAAATGTGCTTCCTTTAGGCAGTGGTGCTCTTGCAACAACAACATATCCTCTTGACAGATTTATGGTTGCAAAAGAGCTTGGCTTTGATGGCGTAACACTTAACAGCCTTGACGGTGTATCAGACAGAGATTTTTGTATAGAGCTTCTTAACAGCCTTTCAATACTTATGATGCACCTTAGCCGTTTCTGCGAAGAAATAATACTTTGGAGCAGCCACGAATTTAAGTTTGTAGAGCTTGATGACGCATACTCAACAGGCTCAAGCATTATGCCACAGAAGAAAAACCCAGACATGGCAGAACTTATAAGAGGTAAAACAGGTAGAGTTTACGGTTACCTTATGGGACTTCTTACAACTATGAAAGGTCTTCCTCTTGCATATAACAAAGATATGCAGGAAGATAAAGAAGGCGTATTTGCAGCTATCGACACAGTTAAAATGTGCCTTCCTGTTTTCACAAACATGGTTGCCACAATGACTGTACGCAAACAGAACATGTACGAAGCTACAAAGGGCGGCTTTACAAATGCAACAGATGCTGCTGACTGGCTTGTAAAACAGGGCGTACCATTTAGAGATGCTCACGCAATAATAGGTCAGCTTGTGCTTTACTGCATAAACAATAACACAAGCCTTGATGACCTTTCACTTGAAGAATATAAGGCAATTTCTCCTGTATTTGATGAAAGCGTATATGACGCCATAAGAGTAGAAAAATGCGTTGAAGCAAGAAACGTAGTTGGTGGTCCTTCTAAGGAATACACAAGCAAACTTATAGCAGACAACAAAAAATACTTTGAAAACCTTAAATAAGAGGTGATACATATGTTCAAGGAAATGCGAAGAAAAGACAGAGCTGTTGAAAAAGACGAAGCCATTTCTTTCTTAAAAGAATGTACATATGGCATACTTTCAACAATTTCAGAAGATAATACACCTTATGGCGTGCCTTTAAGCTATATTTATGTAAACGACGTAATTTATTTTCATTGTGCTTTAAAGGGACATAAATTAGAAAACATAGAGCATAATAACAATGTTTGCTTTACAGCAGTAGCTCAAAGCGATACACTTCAGGATAAATTTTCGGTACAGTTCCGCTCGGCAATAGCTTTCGGTAAATGCCAGAAAATAACAGATGATAACGAAAAAGTTTTTGCCATGACAGAGCTTTTGAAAAAATACTGCCCTGATAATTTAGATGCGGCAATTGCATTTATGAATAGAGCCATAAAAGGCACTGCTATTTACAAAATAACACCTGAGCATATAACAGGAAAAATGAGGAAATAAAAAAATGAACCCTAAATGGGTTCATTTTTTTATTTTAGCGTATCTAAAAAGTTTTAACTGACTTTTTTCTGTTTAATTTTGAAATACGTCTTTGACAAAAAGCACTACGGCACTTTTTTTATTTAGTGTTTAAAATGTCTCATTCCTGTAAATACCATAGCAATGCCGTATTTATCGCATGCATCTATTGAAAGCTGGTCATTTACTGAACCACCAGGAGTTACAATAGCTGTAATTCCTGCCTTTGCACATTCCTCAACACAGTCAGGGAATGGGAAGAAAGCATCAGAAGCAAGGCAAGCGCCTTTTACACTGTCAGCACCAAGTTCTTTTGTGCCGTGGTCAATAGCCTGCTGGCAAGCCCAGATTCTGTTTACCTGACCAGGTCCTATACCTATTGAGCGTTTATCCTTAGCTATTGCAATACCGTTTGACTTTGTAAATTTAACCATTTTAAGAGCAAATATAAGGTCTTCCATTTCTTTTTCTGTTGGAGCCTTCTTTGTTACAACTTTGAGGTCTTCTTCGTTATAAAGTGCGTTGTCTATTGTCTGAACGAGTATACCACCTGAAACTTTCTTGATATCAAGGGCATCGTCTGCCTGTTTTTCAAGTATGTTTTCAAGAACCATAATTCGTATGTTCTTTTTCTTTTCAAGTATTTCAAGAGCTTCATTTGTAAATGAAGGTGCAACAACTATTTCAACAAATATTTTGCTTATTTCTTCTGCTGTTGCCTTGTCAATTTCTCTGTTGGCTGTAATAATGCCGCCAAATATTGAAACAGGGTCTGATGTGTAAGCCTTTACATAAGCGTCATGGATATTGTCTGCACTGGCAACACCGCATGGGTTAGCGTGTTTACAAGCAACAACTGTAGGCTCTGTAAATTCCTTAAGAAGGTCTAAAGCACCATTCATATCGTTAATGTTGTTAAATGAAAGCTCTTTGCCGTGAAGCTGTTTTGCATTTGTAAGAAGACCTTTTGTGTTGCCGATTTCTTTGTAGAAAGCTGCTTTCTGGTGAGGATTTTCGCCATAACGCATATCCTGTACTTTTTCGTATGTAAGTGTAAGTGTATCGCTGAATGTATCAATACCAGCCTGTTTTTTCATATAGTTTGCTATAAGGCTGTCGTAGTTTGCTGTATGCATAAATACCTTTGCACTAAGGTAGAACTTTGTATCAAGTGATACTTCGCCATTTTCCTTAATCTCAGCTATAATTTTACCATAGTCTTCTGGGTCTACAATAACTGCTACGTCCTGATAGTTTTTAGCAGCAGCTCTGATCATTGTTGGGCCACCAATATCGATATTTTCAATAGCCTCTGCTCTTGTTACGCCGTCTTTAAGTATTGTCTGCTTAAATGGGTAGAGGTTTACAACAACCATATCTATTGTGTCTATTTTAAGTTCTTCAAGCTGTTTCATGTGTTCTGGGTTGCTTCTCATAGCAAGTACACCTGCATGAATAGCTGGGTGAAGAGTTTTTACTCTGCCGTCAAGGCATTCTGGAAAGCCTGTTACATCTGAAATGCCTGTTACTTTTAATCCTGCATCTTCAAGAGCCTTATGTGTACCTCCTGTTGATATAATTTCCCAACCTAAAGAAGAAAGTTCCTTTGCAAATTCAATAATACCTGTTTTGTCGGATACGCTTAACAATGCACGTTTCATTTTGAAATCCTCCGTTTCTTTAAATTAAAAAAAGCCGAACACCCTTGGACACAAATTTTTTCTGCCCAGGCGGTCGGCTTTTTAACACAACACCCATACTCCCTGTGGTAAACTCCACTTCCGCCGGTCATACAGGTACTTTAAATTCTTTTTACCATGTTATTGTAATATAACACTTAACTTTTAGTCAATACAAAATTTATCCTGATATAAGTTTTAAAAGGAATAAAACAGCGATTATAACAATTACTGGATTAAGTTCATTTTTTCTGCCGCTTACAAATTTAAGCACTACATAGCTTATTACAGAGAACACAAGACCTTCTGAAATGCTGTATGCAACAACCATCATTAAAATTGCCATAAAAGCAGGAAGTCCTTCTGTGTAGTCCTTAAAATTAATGTCTGTAACCTGCTCAACCATAAAAAGACCAACTACAATAAGTGCTGGAGTTGTGGCAAATGACGGTATAGCAGTAATAACAGGTGAAAATACAAGTGACAAGAGGAAAAGAGCCGCTGCTGTAAGGGCTGTAAGACCTGTTCTGCCGCCTGCTGCTGCACCTGTTGAAGACTCTACAAATGTAGTTACTGTAGATGTACCTAAAACAGCACCTGCTGTTGTACCTACAGCATCAGCCAAAAGAGCGCCTTTTATTCTTGGCAGTTTATTATCCTTATCAAGCATGCCAGCCTTTGATGATACGCCTATTATTGTGCCTAATGTGTCGAATATATCAACAAAAAGGAATGAGCATACAACAACAACAAAATCAAGTGATAACACATTTGAAAAATCCATTTTACCAAATACAGGAGCTATTGAAGGCGGAGCAGAAATTATGCCGCTTGGTAGAATTGAATATACCCCATTTTCCACATCAACAACATATAACCCTGTAAGCTGGCATATTATTCCCAAAACATATGTTATAACTATGCCATAAAGAACAGCACCTCGTACATTTTTTATTACAAGAAACAGCGTTATAAATGTGCCTATAATAGCAAGATATGCAGAAGGATTTGTTATACTGCCAAGTGTAACAAGTGTTGAGCTTTCATCAACAATAATACCTGCATTTTGCATACCAATAAATGCAATATAAAAACCTACGCCTACGCTTATGGCTTTTTTAAGGTTAAGAGGTATTGAATTAAATATTGCCTCTCTTACATTTGCAGCAGAAAGGAGTATAAATATAATACCCTCAACAAATACTGCCGCTAAAGCTGTTTCCCAGGAATATCCATTTTTAAGTACAACAGTGTAAGCAAAATACGCATTAAGCCCCATACCTGGTGCAAGAACAAAAGGATAGTTGGCAAAAAACGCCATACATACTGTTGCTATTGCAGCAGATATAGCTGTAGCTGTTAAAACGGCACCTGAATCCATTCCTGTAGACGAAAGTATGCTTGGGTTAACAATAAGTATATATGCCATTGTCATAAATGTTATAACACCAGCCATAACTTCCGTTTTTATGGTTGTCCCGTTTTCCTGCAGCTTAAAATGCTTTTCTAAAAACCCCATTTTTAAACCTCCTGAAAAATTTAATGTTTTCAAAACCAAAAACACCCGCACATAAATAATATGTTGTGCAGGTGTTATCTGTCAACTAAAGTTAATTATATCAATAAATTTTATAGCTTATCAATTAATCATCAATTTTTGTTAAAGTAAATACAAATTCCGTTCCCTGTCCTTCAACGCTTCTAACCTCAATTTTTTCATCATGGGCCTTTATAAACTCCTTAACTATTGAAAGACCAAGACCAACGCCTGTTTTATCAAGACCTCTTGATGTATCGGCTTTGAAAAATCTTTCAAATACCTTTTTCTTTTCCTCTTCTTTAATGCCTATGCCTGTGTCTTTAACACTTACATATACTTTTTTGCCTTTTACTGATGTTTCAACGGTAATTTTACCATTAGGCGGTGTAAATTTTATGGCATTATCAAGAAGGTTTTGAAGTACCCTTTGAATTTTGTTAGGGTCAGCATTAACCTCTGTAAATTCTTCTTCAAAAACAGCGTCTGCCTCTATGTTTTTCTGTCTGAACCTATGCTCCATAGCATCAAGGCTATCACGAATAAGGTCGTTTATATCAAAATCGCATCTTTCTATAACAGTCGCTCCTGCTTCTGCACGACTTAAATCAACCATGTCATTGGCAAGTTTTGAAAGTCTGCCTGTTTCTTCAAGAACTATATTAAGATAGTGTTTCTGCTTTTCTTCTGGTATTGTGCCGTCTTCTATGGCTCCTATAAAGCCCTGTATACTTGTTAAAGGCGAACGCAGGTCATGGGAAATATTAGCTATAAACTCACGGCGTACCTTTTCATTTTCCTCAAGGCTTTGAGCCATATTGTTAAAACTTTCTGCCAGCTGACCTATTTCGTCATTTGCCGTATACTCTATTCTTCTGTCAAAGTTTCCGTCAGCAATTATTTTTGCTGCCTCACTCATATCAAGTAGTGGCTTAACAATAGTGCTTGTAAGTATATATATAAGCAGGAAGCTTACTATTATGGCAGGCACTGTAAGACCAAATATAACATTATTAATGTCGTTTGCCGTTTCCTGCATTACAGAAACAGACTTACACATAAATATACCGCCTACAAGTTTATTGCCAATTGTAATTGGGTATCCAACTGTTAACGCAACCTCGTCAAACATGCCTCCAACCTTGCCCTTTACAGTTGCCACATTACCGCTTAAAACAATATTTACGGCTTCGTCTGTAATAGTCTGGCCTATCCATTCCTGGTCAATACCTGGCGAAACCATTGTTATTTTTCCTTCACTGCTCATAAAAAACACACTGGCACCCATATACTGCTCTATAATCTGAAGCTCAAAATTAACACGGCTTGTGTCCACAACACCTGTGAAATAAAGAGTATTCATGCTTTCTTTAAAACGCTCACCTTGAAGTATAAACTGCTGCTCCTGTTCTTCCATGTAGTTTTTTGTATAAACAGTAGCCACACCAAAGCCAAATGCGCCAAATGTAATAAGCAATATACCCAGATATAAAAACATCTGTTTTTTTACAAGACTTTTTTTAATCATAAGCCATTACTCCACTTCAAATTTATAGCCTACTCCCCAAACGGTTTTTACGCTCCATTTGTTTTTCTTGTCAAACTTTTCCCTTATTCTCTTTATATGAACATCAACTGTTCTTGTATCGCCTATATATTCATAGCCCCATATTTTATCAAGAAGCTGGTCTCTTGTGAAAACCTGATTAGGTCTTTTTGCCAAAAAGTATAAAAGCTCAAACTCCTTAGGCGGGAAGTTTAAGTATTCACCGTAATACTTAACTGTGTAGTTATTAAGGTTAATTTCAAGGTTATCAAACTCAAGTATGTTGCCGTCTTTAGGAGAGTCTGTTTTTTCATATCGCCTTAAAACAGCCTTTACCCTTGCTGTAAGCTCTTTTGGGTCAAAAGGCTTAACAATATAGTCATCTGCACCCAGCTCAAGACCAAGAACCTTATCTATTGTATCGCCCTTTGCAGTAAGCATTATAATAGGCACGTTGCTTGTTTTTCGTATTTCTCTGCATACGCCATAACCATCCATACCAGGAAGCATTATATCAAGCATTATAAGGTCTGGCTTAAAATCTTCTGCTGCCTTAACTGCATCAGTGCCGTTATAAATTTCTTTTGTTTCATAGCCTTCTCTTATAAGATAAAGACTAATAAGCTCTGCTATATGCTCATCATCATCAACAACAAGTATTTTCTGTTTATCGGACATAATATCCCCCCACATAAATTTTTTTATTTAAGCTCTACAACTGTTACACCCATTTCGCCTTCGCCATAAGTTCCAGGGCGATATGATTTAACATGAGGATTTTTCCTTAAATATTCCTGAACGGCACTTCTTAAAGCGCCTGTGCCTTTACCATGAATAATCATAATCTGTTTTAATCCTGCAAGATATGCATCATCAATATACTTATCTATGTTTCCAAGAGCCTCTTCCACAAGCTGACCACGGCAGTCTATTTCAGGGCTTATTGCCATGCTCTTGCCTGCTCGTACTTTGCTTGAAATACCCCTTGAGCTTTTCTTTTGAGCTGCATTTTCGCTTTGTGCCTTATCATCCAAAACAAGTTCTGCCATAGGCACTTTAAACTTCATGATTCCTGCCTGAACAAATACTTCCTTGTTTTCATCAGGAAGTGAAAGCACCTTTGCATGAGTATCAAATGAAACAACATATACGCTGTCACCAACTTCAAGCTTATCGGCAGCTTTATATGTTTTTCTTCTTTTAGCAAGCATTTTGTTAATTTCGCTGTCTGTATTAGCCAAAGACTCTTTGAGCTTTTGTCTGCTGGCGTTAAGCTTATTTCTGTTGGCACTTTCTCGTGCTTCTTTATTAATTTCTTTAATAATTGCGTCTGCCTCTTCTTTAGCCTTCTGGTAAATCATTTTGGCTTCTTCTCTCGCCTTTGCAAGCATTTTTTCTTTCTGGTCTTCTATTTTCTTTTTCTGTTTTTCAACTTCTTTTTTAAGGCTTTCAGCTTCTTTTCTAAACTGCTCTGCTCTTTCCTGCTCGTAAATTACATTCTTTTTGCTTGTTTCAAGGTCTGCTATAACGTCTTCAAACTTTACGTTTTCCTGTTCTATAAAACTTTTTGCACTTTCAATTATGTCATCTTTAAGTCCAAGACGTTTTGAAATAGCAAAGGCGTTACTTTTACCAATCATGCCTATAAGAAGTTTATAAGTAGGCCTTAAACTTTCCACATCAAACTCGCATCCAGCATTTTCAACGCCTTCTGTTGAAAGAGCATATACCTTAAGTTCGCTGTAGTGAGTTGTAACAACTGTTCTTATGTTACGCTTTTTAAGGCTTTGTATAACAGCCATGGCAAGAGCAGCACCTTCAATAGGGTCTGTACCTGCTCCCAGCTCGTCAAAAAGCACAAGTGAGTTATTAGTTACGTTTTCAAGTATTGAAACAGTATTTCTCATGTGAGCAGAAAATGTTGAAAGGTTCTGCTCTATGCTCTGCTCATCACCAATATCTGCAAAAACTTCGTCAAATACAGCAAGGTCTGAGTTATCAAATGCAGGTATATGAAGACCTGACTGACCCATAATTGTTAAAAGACCTATTGTTTTAAGTGAAACTGTTTTACCGCCTGTGTTAGGGCCTGTAATAAGAAGTGTTGTAAATTTATCACCTACATATATGTCAATAGGCACAACAGTTTTGCTGTCCAAAAGAGGGTGTCTGCCTTTTTTAATGTTTACATAGCCTCTTGTGTTAAATACAGGCTTTGTTGCATTCATTTCAACGGCAAGATTACCTTTTGCAAATATAAAATCCAGCTCTGTAAGTACGTTTAAATCAGCCATTAACGGGTCAATGTTTTCCCTGACCATGTCTGAAAGGTGCTGAAGTATTTTTTCTATTTCAGCCTTTTCTTTTATTCTCAGCTCTTTAATTTTGTTATTAAGCTGAACAACGCTCATAGGCTCTATAAAAAGTGTGGAGCCTGTGTTTGACTGGTCGTGAATCATACCGTTAAAGCTGTTTCTGTACTCGCTTTTAACTGGCACGCAGTATCTGTCGTTACGTATTGTAATGACGTAGTCCTGAAGCATATTTCTGTATGCAGTTGAATTTATAATACTATTTAACTGGTCTCTGATTCTGTCGTTTGACACCTTTATTTCTCTTCTTATGGCACGAAGGTCATTAGAAGCATCGTCTGAAATTTCAGTTTCAGAAATTATAACCCTTGTTATCTCTTTTTCAAGCCTTGGTATATGCTCTATAAGGTCAAAAAGCTCGCCTATATACTCGTAAGTTTCACCTTTGTTTTCGTTTACAGAATAGTTTTTAACCTTACGGCATACATAAAGAAATTCCCCTATGTTCATAAGCTCCTCAACATTTAGATTACCGCCCATTGAAACCCTTTTAAGCTGAGGACGGATTTCTTTTAAACCACCAAGAGGAATAGTGCCTTTTCGCATTATCATAGCGTAGGCGTCGCTTGTTTCATTCTGCCATTTACGTATTTCATAAACTTCGCTGCTTGGCTTTAAATTTTCTGCCATTTCCTTACCCATAGGAGAAACAGCGTAGCCTTTAAGCTTAGTAAGTATTTTATCAAATTCCAAGGTTTTGAACACTTTTTCGTTCATCATAATACCTGCCTTAAATCTATTTATTTTTAATATTTCCCATAAAACAAAAATTAGTATTTTCTAATAATATTACCACCTTTTATTGTTTTTTTCCATAATTAAAGATTTAACATTGTGTTAACAAAAGTACAAGTTGCCATTTTCAATACTCTACATACTATATAGCAAAGAAAAATTAATGGGAGGAAAAAATGAGAATCCTTTACGATGATTT
>CALWHO010000049.1 GCA_944380405.1 uncultured Lachnospiraceae bacterium | reverse complement strand
ACAGCGCCCATATATTTATCCTGCTTTTCGTAGTCTGAAACGCTGTCAAAGCCCAAAAGCACATCTTTGCTGTCAAAAATAATTTTCTGTACAGCCGCTCCATATGTAATTATTGAAACCTCAGTACCCACATTATTTTTAATTGTATATCTGTAAACAACTTCTCCCTTTGAAGTCTTTCCGAAATAAAATCTGTCTATAATCACTTTTAAAACTCTCCTTACAATATAAGCTTTGCAGCTCCATACATGCCTGCATCGTTGCCAAGAGAAGCCAGCTTAAACTCAACATCTTTTTGAGCATGGAATGCGCATTTTAAATAGCCTTTTTTAATTGCATCAATTACAATATCTCCAGCCTTTGAAACGCCGCCGCCTATTATAATAAGCTCAACGTCATTAAGAGCATTGGCATTGGCAAGAGCCATACCAAGGGTATCGCCCATAAAGTCAACAGTTTCAAGACAAAGTTTATCCCCTGCTTTTGCTCCGTCAACTATTGCTTTTGCTGTTATTTCTTCCAAGGCGTATAAAACTGAATTTTCACCGTATTTGGCTAAAAGCTCTTTTCCGTGTCTAACCATACCAGTTGCAGAAGCGTACTGCTCAAGGCAGCCTTTTTTGCCACAGCCACAGGTAATAGTTTCATTTAAATTAACTGTAACATGACCCATTTCGCCACCGCTTCCAGTTGCTCCAGAAACAATTTTTCCATGGGTAATAAGTGCAGAGCCTATGCCTGTGCCTATTGTAATCATAATCATGCTGCTGTAGCCTTTTCCGCAGCCTTTCCATGCTTCTCCTAAAAGCGCAACATTTGCATCATTTCCAACTTTAACAGTAAGCCCTGTAAGGCTTTCAAGTTCTGTAGCTGCATCTATTTTACCCCAGCCTAAATTGGCACATTTATTTACAATTCTTTCGCCAATTACAGGTCCAGGTATACCTATACCTATGCCCAATATGTCATCTTTATTAATAGAAAGTTCTTTTGCTTTTTCTTCTAATGAAGCGGCTATATTAGGAAGTATATTTTTTCCGTTATCGCTTCTGTCTGTTTTAATTTCCCATTTTTCAATTAAGTTTTCGTCTTGAGAAAAAAGACCTATTTTTGCGCTTGTGCCTCCAAGGTCAACGCCAAAAATGTATTTCATATAAACACCTGCCAAAAATTAGTTTTCAAGGGCTTCGCAGCTAAGTATGAATCTTGTGAAAGCTGCCATTCCTTCAGCAGTTCTCTTGTAAACACCTGCATCTTCAAGCACCTGAGCGAAAACAAGACCTATTTCTTTGTTTATAATTTCGTCTATGCTGCTTTCGTCTATATTGTCATACTTTTTCATAAATTCTTCTGCCCATTTACCGTGAGAAGCTGTTTTTTCGTCAGAATATAAATCTCCACCTGAAAGTATGATTTCTTTTAAACGAGCCATTTCGCCTTTAAGACGTGAAGGAAGAACTGCAAGACCCATAACCTCAATAAGACCTATATTTTCCTTCTTTATGTGGTGAAGGCTTTCATTTGGGTGATAAAGACCCATAGGACGGTCTTTTGTTGTTATGTTGTTTCTTAAAACAAGGTCAAGCTCAAACTTGCCGTTTTTCTTTCTGGCAATAGGAGTTATTGTGTTATGAGGCTCATTATCTGTAAAGGCATAAATATATGCACTTTCGTCTGTATAGCCCCTCCAGTTTTTAAGTATTTTGTCGGCAAGGTCAATAAGCCTTTTTTCGTCTTCGTGGCGAATTCTAATTACGCTCATAGGCCATTTAACTATGCCTGCTTCAACATCTTCAAATCCTTTAAATGTAAAGCTTTTTTCAATCTCTGCTTTTTCCATGGCAAAAACATATCTGCCACCCTGAAAATGGTCGTGAGAAAGTATTGAACCACCAACAATAGGCAAATCAGCATTAGAACCTACGAAATAATGAGGCAGGAATTTAATGAAATCAAACATTTTTTCAAATGTGCTTCTGTCTATTTTCATAGGAACATGCTTACCATTAAACACTATACAGTGTTCGTTATAGTAAACATATGGTGAATACTGGAAAAACCAATCTTCGCCAGCTATTTTAACAGGTATAATTCTGTGGTTTTGTCTTGCCGGATGGTTAGCCCTTCCGCCATAGCCTTCGTTTTCACGACAAAGCATACATTTTGGATAGCCACTTTGAGGTGCATTTTTGGCAGCTGCAATAGCCTTTGGGTCTTTTTCTGGCTTAGAAAGATTGATTGTAATATCTATATCGCCATACTCTGTATCAACTTTCCATCTAAGGTCTTTTTTAATTCTGTAACGGCGAATATAATCGCTGTCACAGCTTAATTTATAGTACCAGTCAGAAGCTTCTTCTCTTGATTTTTCCCATAAAGCATTGAACTTTCTTATTACCTCATGTGGGAAAGGTGTAACAGCACCCATAAGGCGTGTATCAAGTATATCTCTGTAAACAACGCTGTCCTCTATAATACCTTTTTCGCAGGCATAGTCCAGTATAGTTTTAAGTATTTTTTCAAGGTCTTCTTCTTTTTCCTCGTCTGCATCTTCAAAGCTGTCTATGCCAAGTATATCAAGAAATGAATTTATGGCATAAACATAGTCCTCTTTTTCAATAAGCCCCTTATCAACAGCATAAAGAGCCAAATCTCTTATAGCTTTATTAATCATAGCATAAACTCCTTACAACATACCCTTAAAATCCGTCAGGGTGATTTTTGTGCCAGTTCCATGCAGAAGAAATAATTTCTTCAAGGCTGTCATGGCATGGTTTCCAGCCAAGAACAGTTTTTGCCTTTTCACTGGAAGCAATAAGCTGAGCTGGGTCGCCTGCTCTTCTTGCTGTTTCTTTTGCAGGAATTGGGTGACCTGTAACTTTTCTTGCTGTTTCAATAACCTCTCTTACAGAGAAACCAACACCATTTCCAAGATTAAATATATCGCTTTCTCCACCTTTTTCAAGGTATTCAAGAGCAAGTATATGAGCCTGTGCAAGGTCTGAAACATGGATATAATCTCTTATACATGTTCCGTCTGAAGTTGGATAATCGTTACCGAATATGCTTATAAACTCTCTCTTGCCATTTGGCACCTGTAAAATAAGAGGTATAAGGTGGCTTTCTGGGTTATGATCTTCGCCTATATTGCCGTCTTTATATGCACCACAGGCATTGAAATATCTAAGTGAAACATATCTAAGACCATGTGCTTTACCTGTCCATTTAAACATTTTTTCCATAGCAAGCTTTGTTTCGCCATATGGATTTGTTGGCTCTGTTCTGTCGCTTTCCATAATAGGCACTCTTTCAGGCTCGCCGTATGTAGCAGCTGTTGAAGAAAATACAATTTTATCAATGTTATTTTCAACCATAGCCTCAAGAAGAACTCTTGTTTTTGAAAGGTTATTTTCATAGTATTTTAAAGGTTTTTCAACGCTTTCACCAACAAGTGAAAATGCAGCAAAATGTATTGCAGCTTCAATATTTTCTTTTTTGAAAACGTCATTTAAAAATTCTTTATCGCCAATATCGCCTTTGTAAAATTTTGCCTTTGGGTGTACAGACTCAATATGACCTGTTGCAAGGTTATCAATTACAACAACATCTCTGCCCTGTTCACAAAGAGCATAAACTGTATGTGAGCCAATATATCCAGCTCCGCCTAATACTAAAATTGACATAATTACATCGCCTCCGTAAGTTCTACGCCGCCTGCATTTCTTATGCTAAGTACATGACAGCGACCTTCTCCAACTGCTTTTTCCATAGTTACCTTAAACTCATCAAGTATTTCATTTGGCACAAAAGCCTGTATTGTTCCGGCAAAACCACCGCCATGAACTCTAAATGCGCCTTTTCCATCAAGAGCCTTATGGCATACAGCAAGGGCTAATGCCACTTCCTGATTTTTAATTCTGCCACAAACAGATACATTTTGAAGATACATAAATGAAGAATATCCTGACTCTGTAACAGTAGATAAGAATTTATCAAAATCGCCATTTTCTATAAGCTCAGCTTCCAAAACAGCTCTTTTGTTATCATCAAAGAAATGAATAGCTCTTAAAGTTCCTCTATCGCCACATTCTTTACGCACTTTATCAATATTTTCAAAAAATTCTTTTTCATCAACCTGTCTTAAATATTCTTTGCCGAAAACCTTTGCAACTTCTTTCATTTCAAATGGAATAGCAGAATATTCATCTGAAAGGTCTGCATGGTCTGCTCCTGTATCTATTATACAAAGGCTGTAGCCGTATTTTTCCAAATCAAGGTCAACTTTTTTAACAACAGGCTTATCAGTATCCTCAAAGTCTATTGAAACCATGCTGCCCACAGAAGAAGCTGTCTGGTCCATAAGCCCGCTCATTTTGCCAAAGTACACATTTTCAGCAAACTGACCCATTTGAGCTATTTCAACAGGTGTAATTTCACCATTGCAGAAAAGGCTGTTCATAACAACTCCAAGCATAACCTCGTATGCAGCTGATGAAGAAAGACCTGAGCCTTTAAGTACGTTTGATATGGCATACATATCAAAGCCGCCTATTTTGTAGCCTTTTTTAACTACGGCAGCTGCAACGCCCCTTATAAGTGAAGCAGATGTATTTTTTTCTTCTGCCTTTACTGTAAGGTCGTTTATGTTTATTTTCTCCATTTCATAGCCTTCAGAAAGTATGTTTATGTAGTCAGTTCCGTTTGGGAGTGCTGCTGCCAATACATCAAGGTCAACAGCTGCTGCCAATACACAGCCATGCTGATGGTCTGTATGGTTTCCGCCTACTTCTGTTCTGCCAGGAGCAGAAAATATACGCATCTCTTTATGAGAAAATGTTTTCTTAAAGCCTTCAACAACAGTTTTTATACGGTCTAAATAAAAATCCATGTTTGAATTAAACTTAGGATATGCTTTCATAAGCTTTTCTTCATTAATACCAAAATATTCCATGTTTTCCCTCCATTTTTATACCAACACGCCTGCTATTATGGCTATTATTATAAGCACCACAATTACAGCTATAACTTTATCCATTGTTGCAAGAGAAACATCTATTCTGGAATAAATATCAAACTTTGTATGGAGAATTTTCTCTTCTGCTTTACAAAGCATGCTTTCTTTCTTTTTCAGTTCTTTTTCTTTTTTCTCAAGCTCCTGCTCTTTTCTTAAAAGTTCTTCTTCGGATAATCTTCTTTCTTCCATGATGTCCCCCTAATAAACAAAATCCCCATCACTACACAGCATGTCTATAAAACTTGTGAAAAATCGGTATTTAAAGAGTGCTGTTTTAAAATAGATTTAAACATACCTCCTAAAAATTCACCTATATTTTGTTGCACATAGTTTTATAATCCGTATATGACGGGGATTAATAATTTGCCTTTAATTTTTAATGTTCGGGAAAACTCCCCATTTTTAATTATACTTATTTCTTAGCTATATATTTACGAACGTCAATAGCAACCGCAAGTATAATTATAAGACCTTTTATTATGTACTGTAAATAGGCATTTACACCAAGGTAATAAAGGCTGTAGTTAATAACCTGAAGAATAATAACACCTATTAATACACCAGGAATTGTACCAACACCACCGGAGAATGAAACACCACCGATAACGCAGCCTGAAATAGCGTCAAGGTCATAGTTAGTACCTGTCTGAGTTGTAACAGACTGAATACGTCCTGCTTCAAGGAATGCAGCTATACCATAAAGAATACCTGCAACAAGATATATAAGCATGATATTTTTTGCTACGTTAACGCCAGATACAGCAGCTGCTTCTGGGTTACCGCCAATAGCAAACATGTTTTTGCCTAATGTTGTCTTATTCCATACAAACCACATTACAATAGCACATATTGCCAGGAATATAACAAGGTTTGGAACAACACCAAATACCTTTCCGTTTACAAGATTAAGATATCTGTCATCAAGTGTAGCAAGAGGCTGAGCTCCGCCTTCCTGGCTGTCTATGTAAAGACAAAGTGCACCATAAGCAATAAGCTGTGTACCAAGAGAAATAATGAATGCGTGCATGTGAAGTTTAGCTACACCAAAGCCGTTTAAAAGACAGAAAGCAACGCAAACAATAATTGATAATACAAGAGGAATCCAAAGAGGAAGAGGCTCTGTTATGCCTTTATACATTCTTGAAGCATATGTAACGCTCTGGAGAAGTGAAGCTGAAATAGCAGCACCGCATCCAAGGATACGACCAGCTGAAAGGTCAGTACCTGCAAGAACGATCATACCTGCAACACCAAGGGCAAGAATACCTCTTGTTGAAGCCTGTGCAAGAATTTTCCACATATTATCCATTGATAAGAATGATGGTTCAATAACAATAACCACAATTATCATTAATGCTAATATAATATAAAGCGCAAAATCAAGGAAAATTTCAAAAGCTGATTTTTCGCTTGCAAAACTTGGTTTATTCATATCCCTACCTCCAATTATACATACTGTGCTGCAAGACGCATAATTTCTTCCTGAGTTGCATCTTCAATATCAAGTATGCCTGAAAGATGTCCATTGCTCATAACCATTATGCGGTCGCAAATGCCAAGAAGTTCTGGCATTTCTGATGAAACCACAATAACACTCTTTCCTTCGTTAGCCAAATCAATAATAAGCTGGTATATTTCGTATTTAGCACCTACGTCAATACCTCTTGTAGGCTCGTCAAGAAGAAGAATATCAGGTTTTGTAAGAAGCCATCTGCCAAGAATAACTTTCTGCTGGTTACCGCCTGAAAGTGTTTTAATGTGAGTCTTTTGTGTTGGTGTTTTAACACGCATACTGTCTATAACCCACTGTGTATCTTCTTTCATCTTCTTACTTGAAAGCCAAAAGGCTTTTTTGTATCCTTTAAGGTTAGCAATTACAGAGTTAAAGTTAATACTCATACCGCCAAATATACCTGTTGCACGACGTTCTTCAGTAAGCATGGCAAAACCGTTTTTAATAGCATCTCTTGAAGACCTGTTATTAACTTTTTTGCCGTCTTTAATAATTTCGCCGCTTTCATGGTGAGCAATACCAAATATTGTTTCAAGTATTTCTGTTCTTCGGCTACCCACAAGACCTGCAACGCCTAAAATTTCACCTTTTCTAAGCTGGAAACTTACATCTATGCAGCTTGGCATATATTTGCCTGTAAGATGATTAACTTCAAGTACAACTTCACCTGGAACATTTGTCTTAGGTGGGAAACGGTCTGTAAGCTCACGTCCAACCATAAGCTGTATAATTTTGTCTGTTGTAAGGTCTTTTGCGTCTTCTGTAGCAATCCATTTGCCGTCACGCATTATTGTAACTTCGTCTGAAATACGAAGAATTTCTTCCATTTTATGACTTATGTAAACCATGGCTACGCCTCTGGCTCTGAGCTTATTTATAATTACAAAAAGATGCTCAACTTCTTCCTGTGTAAGAGAAGATGTCGGCTCATCAAGAACAAGTATCTTTGCATTATATGAAACCGCTTTTGCTATTTCCACCATCTGTCTTTGGGAAACGCTTAATTTACCAATAATCATTTTTGGATTTACTGGAATATCCAGCTCATCAAAAACTTTTTTTGTTTCATCATACATCTGTTTATGACTTATAAGACCATATTTTTTTGGAAAACGTCCAAGCCAGATATTTTCCATAACACTGCGTTTAAGAACCTGATTAAGCTCCTGATGCACCATAGCAACACCATTATCAAGAGCATTTTTAGGACCTGTAAAGTTTGTTTCTTTTCCGTCGATTAATATTGTACCACCGTCTGCCTTGTAAATACCGAAAAGGCATTTCATTAATGTTGATTTTCCGGCTCCGTTTTCTCCCATAAGTGCATGAACAGTTCCCGGTCTAAGTTTCAGCATTGCATGGTCCAAGGCTTTAACGCCGGGAAATTGTTTTTCTATATCGGTCATTTCCAATACATATTTATTTTCGTCCAATGCTTTTCACCACTCTTCCGTTATTACAAAACGCATGGCGGGAAAACCCGCCATGCGAAAAACAAAACAAGGTTTTTAGTTTTAATTACAAATTATTCACCTGTATATGGTGCATAAGGAATACGAACAGCTACACCTGTATCGTCAAACTGATAGTCTGTTCCATCAAGGAATTCATTGCCTGCTGCTGCGTTAAGAGCAACTTCTGCAATAGCTTTACCCATTGCATCGCCATCCTGAAGAACTGTAGCACTCATAGTACCTTTTGCGATAGCGTCTTTAGCTGCGTCTGTTGCGTCAACACCGATTACAGGAACAAATTTTGCACCTTCAGCACCTGTGTTGTAGCCGATATTTGAAAGAGCTGCTATACAGCCAATAGCCATACCGTCGTTGTTAGCGATTACAAGTTCAACTTTGCCTTCGTTTGCAGCAAGGATAGCTTCCATAGCTTTCTGTGCTGTTTCTGTATCCCAGTTACATTCCTGAATTTCACCTATAAGTTCCATTGTAAGACCGTTAGC
>CALWHO010000048.1 GCA_944380405.1 uncultured Lachnospiraceae bacterium | reverse complement strand
GTAAGACCGTTAGCTTCTGCCTGTTCAACACTGTACTGTGTACGAGCAATAGCTTCTGGGTTATCTGGTTCGCCCTGGAACATTGTGTACTGGATAACACCGTCACCGTTTAAGTCATATTCAGGATGTTCATCAAATAACTGTTTGATAAGGTCGCCCTGCATTTTACCTGCGTCAGCAGCGTTTGTACCGATGAAGCAAGCTTTTTCATATGATTTAATTACTTCTGTATCAGGCTCTCTGTTGAAGAATATTGTAGGAATACCTGCTTCCTTAGCTTTTTCAACAACACCGCTTGCTGCTTTAGCGTCAACCATGTTTACAGCAAGTACGTCAACACCTTTAGAAATCATAACATCAAGCTGGTCATTCTGAGTAGCCTGGTCGCCTTTACCATCCTGCATTGTAACTTCAGCTTTGCCTTCAAGAGCTGCTTCAAGAGAATTTCTAACAGTTGAGATATATGTATCGTCATATTTGTAAATAAGAACGCCAACTGTTGGAAGGTCACCTGATTCTGCTGTTGCTGAGCCAGAAGCTGCTGCGCTTCCTGATGCTGATGAAGATGAATCACCGCTTGAGCAAGCAGCAAGACCTACTGCCATTACAGATGCTAAAAGGATAGCCATAATTTTCTTTTTCATTTTAAATTCCCCCTTAAAATGCAATTAGTATAAAGGTAAAATACCTTCAACAGGTTTATCTGTCATAATTAATTATAATCAAAAACAAATTAAACTAAAATAAGAATTTTTTTACATTATCTTTGAATTTTTTATGTCTTTTATTCGTCGAATAATATAAAATCATATGTTTTTATATAAAAATTATGTTCAATCTGCACTTTGTCCGACAATTTTGCTAATTGGGACCCTCACATACCTGTCGTCAAGTATTTCTACATCATCAGGAATTTTTCCTTCCATAGAAAGACATATGGCAATTTTTGCTATAGCCTCTCCCTGTTTTTTGCCGTTACAGTCCACAGTTGAAAATATAAAGCCTCTTTCAACGGCATCTATACCAACCTCTGTGCCGTCTATACCAAATACAGCTGCATCTATTTCAGCTGTCGAAAGAGCTGCTGCCGCACCAACAGCCATGTCGTCATTATTGGCTATAACAAGCTCTATTTTGTCGCCATAATTTTTAATCCACTGCTCCATAAGACCCTCTGCACGAACTTTAACCCAGTCTGCCGTGCCAGAGCTTAATTTTTCCAGTTCTATGCCTGCATCTGTTACTGTCTGAACAGAATATTCAGAGCGTAATATTGTATCCTGATGACCTACTTCTCCTTCTAAAAGTACATACTGAAAAACACCATCTCCATTTTTGTCCAAAACATCTTTATATTTGCTGCAGCTTTCAACAATGGCTTCTCCCTGTAAAACAGCAGAAAGCCTTGCATCAGAGCCAACATAATATATGTTTTCTCCTCTCATAATGTCCTCTTTAACAGGCTCTCTGTTGAAAAACACAACTGGCACATTATTATTAATTGCCTCACTTATTATGTAAGATGCATTTGTTCTTTCAACAAGATTTACACATACTGCATCATAATTAAGGTCCATATACTTTTTAATCTGCTGATTTTGTGTTCTTTGGCTGCCTCCTGCAAAAGATATGTTAAGTATTACGGTTTTGCCTGTTTCATTTTCGTATTCTTTTGCTGTCTGCTGTATAGAAGAAACTATGTCATCTATAAATGTATCGTTTTCAACATAAAGAGATACGCCTATTTTAACTGTATCCTTTTTTCTGAAGCTGTTTATTTTATTTACAACAAAAAATATGGCAGCAATACAAACTATAAATATAACTAAATTAAAAATAAATTTTTTGTTTTTAATAATAAACACCTCCTATGAATATGGAAAAATAATTGGCTCTATTTCATCAGAATATAGATTTTCATTATTAACCACTGCAGACTTAACACTAATCTCATTTATTTTGTCATAGGCTCTGTTTTCTATATTGCATATAATTTTGCCCATAGCACTGTATCCTGCTTCATAAGCCGTATGAGCAACAGTAAACTTAATTATGTCTTTTTCTATGTAGTTTCTTATTGTACCACTCCAACCAGCACCACATACAAAAACATCATAATTATAATAGTCACATTCTTCGCCTATGTTTTCCAATGCCATACTGTCTGCTGATACTATAGAACCTAAATTATGACGTATAATTTTGTCCATTTCAGAATGTATATCATCTTTATACTCCACAGTTATTTTCTCGTAGTTAAACCCACATTCAATAAGTTTTTGCTCAATAAATACATGGAGGTTTTTTGTATATTCACTGCTGTTTTCGTATTCAAAAATGTATATTCTTTCATTTATAGGCAGATTTTGTTTTATGTTTGAAACAATAAGTTCTGCCTCAGCTTTCAAATTAGGACCAACTGTTCCTTTGGCAGCTGCATTTTCACTTGTTCCATTATAAAGCACAACAGGTATTGAAGATTTTGATATAGTGTCCAGTATTTCCTCTTCAGTTCTGTCATCACCACAGGCAAGAAGAACACCCTGACAGCCGTTTTCTATTTCTCTTGTAACCATGTTCAGCTTTTCATTTATTTTTTCATATTCATTTAAGTATATAAAGTTCAGGTCTATGTTATAAGCAGAAGAAGCCTTGTCTACACCAAGCCTGAAATTATCTATGTGCCCATCTTTATAACAATCAGTAAAAACGCATATGTTATATACTTCGCCTTCTTTTTCATTTACAAATATATCCGTTGAAGAGGCAAGGAGGAGAAAAATAAGTATTATAATGTCTGCTATAAAAAATACACTGTATTTTTTCTTCATTTTATTTCAACCCCCTTTTATCCAGTTTTTCGGCTGTAACAGCAGGCATTTTTACTGTTACTTCTGTGCCTTCGTCTGGCTCTGAGGATATAAATACACCATATTTTTCTCCAAATACAAGCTGTATTCTTTGATGTACATTTCTTATGCCAACACCTGAACCTTTTTTGGAAGAAACCATGTCGCCCTTAAATATGCTTTCAACAGTTTCTTCAGTCATACCACAGCCATTATCTTTTACAGTCATAACAATATCGTCACCTTCTTTTTTGGCACTTATTATTATTTCACCATCGCCGTCCATAAACTCCATAGCATGATATACTGCATTTTCAACTATTGGTTGAAGTACAAGCTTTATTGTATAAAGTTTTTTAGCCTCTTCATCAACAGATAACGTATACTTAAACCTATCTTTAAAACGCATTTCCTGTATTGTAAGATAGCTTCTAACATGCTCTATTTCGTCCTCAACTGTAATAAAGTTTCTGCCTTTACTAAGACTTATACGGAAAAACTTTGCTAAAGCCATTACAGCCTTTACGGCATTGTCACTTTTCTCGTTTTCTATCATCCACACAATAATATCCAAAGTGTTATATAAAAAGTGCGGGTTTATCTGATTTTGCAGCACCATAAGGTCACTTTCTCTTTTTGCTTCATGCTCAGTTACAATGTCTGCCATAAGCTGCTTAAGAGTTTCTTCCATGTTGCTTACAGTTCTTGAAAGGCTCCAAACCTCATAAAAGCCATCTGCATTTATTTTTGCATCAAGATTACCGTCTTCTATTTCTTTAACGCCTTTTTCCAACTCCTTAAGAGGCTCTGTTACTTTCTTGGATATGTAAAGGTTTAAAATAACTATGGCACTAAGGAAAAACATAATTAAAAAAGCAATAAAGAGCTTATTTTTAAATGTGTTTAATGCAATTCCGTCGCCCTCTGTTACACTTACAATTTTCCAACCAGTATATCCAACAGTTGTTATAAATACCTCTTTTTCTGTTCCGTCAGATTTATCTATAAAAAAGCCGTCCTGCATACTTCTTAAATCAATATATTCTTCTTTGGAATTTCCTGTTTCCATAAGCTGCTGCATAGGATGATAAATTATATTGCCTTCGCTGTCTGTAAGATAAAAGTACGAATCATCGCCATAAAGAGAATCACTTAAAAGGTCCTGTATGCTGCTGTATTTAAGGTTAATAAGAAGAATGCCTTTAACGCTTTTGCCATCCTCATTCATCTGCACAACACGACTCATAGGTATAACCCTTGTGTATTCGCCAGAAACAGACTTAAGTGTTTTAGATATAATAGGCATACCAAACTGTACATTTTCTTCACCTGTTATAGTTGATTTATACCAAGGCTCATTTTTAATATTTACATTTTCCTTTGCTCGTCCTGTTGGTATACATTCCAGCAAATTGCCGTCGTATGAAAAAAGCTCAATGCTTTCTATATAGTCCTTGTTTATGTCGTATATTACCTTTAAAGACTCAGAATTAAATATGTTCTCTATGTCGTTATCTTTAATTACACTGTAATAAAGAGAGTCCGACACTTTCATCATGTTTCTTATATGAACGCCAAAATTATATCCAACCTGTTCTATAACGGCACTGTTTCCTTCTAAAATAGTTCTTTCAGTTTCCTTAGAGAACCTGTAATAAAAAGAAATGCCCATTAAAAATGTGGCTGTAGCGGCTATAATTGTAAATGAAAGCCAAATAATGCTTCTAAGCTCAAATCTTTTGCCGTCTTTTTTCAAAAGACGTTCAAATATATTTACTGTTTTGCCATACCACAAAAATATCACTTCCCTCTAAACTTGTTAGGTGATACGCCATATTTCTTTTTAAAAACATAGCTGAAATAATTAGGCTCATCATATCCAACATTTGACGCTATAATATATGTCTTGTCGTCTGTTGTTTTTAATAACTCAACTGCCTTTTCAAGCCTCATTCCCGTAAGGTATGAAATATAACTTTCTCCCATTTCTTTTTTGAAAAGAGTTGAAAAATATGCTGTACTTACATGGAGGTAATCGCATATCATTTCAAGAGAAAGGCTTGAGTTTTGATAATTTTCTTCTATATATTTTTTAGCCTTTGCAATAAGGCTTTTTGTTGTACCCTGTCTTTGTTTATATAAAAGTGCACTTATTGAAAAAGAAACTCTGCTAAGCCATTTTTCCAAATCTTCGGCTGTTTTTATGCCAACCATAATACTGCCGAAATCTTCATACTCACCAAATATAATTTCGTTATCAAAGTCGTTTGCCTGAATTATTTTAATAAGAGCATTTATAATACTTATAACGTATGTCTGTATATCCATAGGCGAGTATTCTCTGCCCTTTATGTGGCTTATTATGTTTTCTATTGAAGAAAGTATGTTTTCCTCTTCACCAAACTTTATGGCATATATAAGGTCGTTTTCTGCATTTTCGTCAAACTTTAAAAAATCCCTGTTTGTAAGCTCAACCTCGTCAATATAAACAACATCTCCAATAAAGTTTTTGTATGATACCGCTTCTCTTGCATCGCTGTAGCTTTCGGAAATTTCATCTATGGAGCTTACTATTCTTCCAATGCCAATTTTAAGATGAGTATCAAGAAGTTTTATACTTTCTCGGCATATATCGTTAAGCATGTTTGTAAGAAGCAAAAAAGACTGCCTATCCTGCATAGCCCAAATACCGCATATTCCAGAAGGTCTGTGGAAGCACTCCCAAACACCTATGTCTTTAAGACGGCTATCAAGAAGCTTTTTAACTGACATTGTCTGCATAATGCTTACAGGTATGTTTTCCGAAGATGATACTGTCATGTTTACCTTAATAGCTGTCCAAAATTTGCCATTTATTATGTCTATATTATAGTCATTCATAAACTCTTTTATTTTGTCTTTTTCAACCTTGCCTTTAACAAGATTACCTAAAAATGTCTCTCTTAATATAGGCAGATTTTTTTCAAAGTTTTCTTTAAGGTTACTCATGTCCTTTATTACAGTTATTTCTTCATCGAGCTTAGCTTTTATTTTTTCAAGTATTCCTGTAAGCTCCACAGCATCTATTGGCTTTAAAATATATTCAATTATGTTAAGCTTTATAGCCTGCTTTGCATATTCAAAGTCGTCAAATCCAGAAAAAATAACTATTTTCACAGAAGGAAGCACCTTTGTAATGTTTTCTGCCAGCTCCAAACCGTCCATATATGGCATTCTTATATCTGTAAGTATAAGGTCAGGTTCAAGGGCTTCTGCCTTTTCAAGGGCATCAATACCGTTTTCGGCATCACCAACAACACGAAACCCGGCCTTTTCCCAATCTATTTTTTTAATTATGCTTTGTCTTACCTCAGCTTCATCATCAACAAGAAGTATTTTATATTTTTCGCTCATAAGCATTACACCCCAAACGTTATATTTATAAAAAATAAAATATATTTTATATTATAGCAAATTTTTCAGTATTTTTAAATAATATAATTACATTTATTGAAACATATAATTTCACTTAACAAAAATAATTATTTATAAATATAAAAAAGCATGAATATTGAATACATTAAATGCTTCAAAAAACATGCTTTTTTTTAATATTATTTAAATATCACCTTTATGTCTTGGACAGTTGATAAAGTAGCATCTTTCCATAATTCCATAATACGGCTTCGGCTGTGGTCTAAAATCAGTTTCAATAATTTTTTTATACGCCTTTTCAATAGAATTAAGGCGATTTTTTTCTTCTAAAATCCTCTCTTTCTTATCTTTTGATGACTCAAAGTCTTCAACAGGCAAATATTTAATATATTCTATATTTGAAAGTATTTTTTCTCTTGTATAACGCATTTTTTCATGGGCTTTTTCTTCATTTCCAGAATGTATTAAACTGTAAATATACATTGAAAAAAAGTCCTCTTCTTCATACCAGTCTTCACATTCATAATAACGAACAAAACCACTATAGTCATTTATCATGTAGCAGATTTCACTTGCTTCCCAAGAGAAAAATTCTTCCTTTTCATCAATGGAATTAAATATTGAAATGGCTTTTTCTTTTTCGCCTAAAATTAAAAGCTCTCGCACTAAAGTAAAAGCCATTTGGGATTTATCATATTTGTTACTACAAGCCATGTTGTAAAGGTCTTCCAAAAATAATACAGCTTCTTTTATTTTTCCAATATGTATAAGACATATGGCAGCATTATAAAGAGCCTTTCTTATATTTGATAATTCCCAGGCTTTTGAAAAACCCTTTAATGCCTTTTCATACATTTTTTTGTTATAATAATATACCCCAAGACCAAAATAAGTTTCCCAAAAAGGTGAATTTCGTCTTTCAGACTCACTTAAAATATCAATAACCTGCTCTTTGTCATCAAAACATCCTGTATCTATTATGTATGCCTTGTTTGTTGCCCACATAGCATATTCTTTGTCTGTAAACTCAGCTCCATTTATTTTATAACATTTATTAAGTATCTTTATTGACTTTTTATCAGGATAGTTAAGCTCAGTAAATATTATTGGCAAAGTGCAGTAGGCTTCTACATTATTTGGATTTTTATCTATTTCTTTCAAAAACTTCTTTCTGTACTTATCAAATATACTTCTATATGATTTCTCATCAAGTGTCTCAATGCTTTTTCTCATTTTTTCAACAGCTTTTTCTATGTTCATATCATCACCCTTTCTTAATTAGATTTGTTGCTTAAATTATACCATTTTGGTATGGTTAATATCATTTAAATAAATCTTAAATCATAGCCTTAAATCTTAAAATATATAAACATATTGTGCATTACCTATTAAAATGGTATAATTTAATTGCAGAATATTAGGGGTTCGTCCCTTATTACTTTGCCTATAATATTTTTTCTCACATCAAAAATTCGTTTTAAGATGGAAGAACAATTAGATGTACGCTTTTATAAGCGTTTATTTGTGCTGCCATCTTTAACAAAGAGGGCTTTTTTTATTGCCGAAAGAGGTGTTAATAATGGAAGAAACAAGAGTTGCCCTTTTGGGTATAATTGTGGAAAATCCAGACTCTGTTGAAAAACTTAATGCCATACTTCATAACTATGGTCAGTATATAGTAGGCAGAATGGGTATCCCATACCACAAAAGAAATGTAAATATAATAAGCGTTGTAATAGATGCTCCTGCCGATATAGTTTCATCTGTTTCAGGAAAAATCGGCATGCTTGAAGGAGTAACGGCAAAAGCCGTATATTCAAAGCTTCCTTAAAAGAGGTTAAATATGAAAAGGCTTATAGATAAACTTGCAAATGAGAATATATTAAGCCCTGAAGAATTTTTATACCTTTTTGAAAACCAAAATACAGAAAATACATTATATCTTTTCAAAAAGGCTGATGGAGTAAGGAAAAAATATTATGGAAACAAAGTATATATACGAGGTCTTATAGAGTTTACAAATTACTGTAAAAATAACTGTTATTACTGTGGCATAAGATGCGGCAATAAAAATGCCTCTCGTTATCGCCTTAGTGAAGAAGAAATACTTATGTGCTGCAAAATGGGCTATGATGCAGGCTTTAGAACATTTGTGCTTCAAGGCGGTGAAGACCCATATTATACAGCAGATAAAATTTGTTCCGTAGTGGAAAAAATACGAAAATTATACCCTGACTGTGCCATAACACTTTCTGCTGGAGAATTTTCCAGAAAAGACTATGAAGCATTTTTTAATGCAGGAGCAACAAGGTATCTTTTAAGACACGAAACAGCATCAAAAAACCATTATGAAAAGCTGCACCCTAAAGAAATGTCTTGGGATAACCGAATGGAGTGCCTTAAAAACCTTAAGGAAATAGGCTTTCAGACTGGCTGTGGCATGATGATAGGCTCGCCATATCAAACATATAATGACATTATAAATGACCTTATTTTCATACATGACTTTAAACCGCATATGGTTGGCATTGGTCCATTTATACCACACCATGATACGCCTTTTGCTTCTATGGAAAAAGGCAGCGGAAACCTTACACTTTTTACAGTTGCTCTTGTACGTCTTATACATCCTAACGTGCTTCTTCCTGCCACAACGGCTCTTGGCACAATTATGGAAAACGGCAGAGAAATGGGAATACTTGCAGGCTGTAACGTATGCATGCCTAATATCTCCCCTTCTGATGCCAAAACAAAATATACTCTTTACGATAATAAGCTTATAACAGGTGCCGAATCCCTTTCAGGAAAAGAAAGCCTTAAAGAAAGGCTTAATTCAATAGGCTATGAAATAGTTACCGATAGAGGCGATTTTAAAGAGTATCCAAATATGTTTTAAATTTTTTAAAAATATCTAACTGGGAAGGTTCGCCTGACCAAAAAGAAAGGAATTGATAAAATATGTATAACCCAAAATCAATGAAGGCAGAGGAATTTATTAACCATGAAGAAATAATTGAAACCCTCGACTATGCTGAAAAAAATAAAAATAATATAGAGCTTATAGACTCCATATTAAATAAGGCAAGAGAAAGAAAAGGTCTTACACATAGAGAAGCTTCCGTTCTTCTTGCCTGTGAAATAGAAGAAAAAAATCAGGAAATATACGACCTTGCTCAGCAGATTAAAAAAGACTTCTACGGCAACAGAATAGTTATGTTTGCCCCTCTTTATCTTTCAAACTACTGTGTAAATGGCTGTGTATACTGTCCATATCATGCTAAAAATAAGCATATAGCAAGAAAGAAGCTTACACAGGAAGAAATTAAAAAAGAAGTAATTGCCCTTCAGGATATGGGACATAAACGTCTTGCCATAGAAGCTGGTGAAGACCCTGTTAATAACCCAATAGAATATATACTTGAGTCAATTAAAACTATTTACTCAATTAAACATAAAAATGGTGCTATACGCCGTGTAAACGTAAATATAGCAGCAACAACAGTTGAAGAATATAAAATGCTTAAAGATGCAGGCATAGGAACATACATACTTTTCCAGGAAACATACCATAAAGAAAGCTATGAAAAACTTCACCCAACAGGCCCAAAGAGCAACTATGCATACCATACAGAAGCTCACGACAGAGCCATGACAGCAGGCATTGATGATGTTGGTCTTGGTGTTCTTTTTGGTCTTGAGCTTTACAGATATGAATTTGCTGGTCTTCTTATGCATGCAGAACATCTTGAAGCAGTATTTGGCGTAGGCCCACACACTATTTCTGTACCAAGAGTATGCCCTGCTGATGATATAAATCCAGATGAATTTGATAACGGAATTGATGACGATACATTTGCTAAAATTGTTGCATGTATAAGAATAGCCGTTCCATACACAGGCATGATTGTAT
>CALWHO010000047.1 GCA_944380405.1 uncultured Lachnospiraceae bacterium | reverse complement strand
TGTCACGGCTTTTACCAATGGCATCAATTTCGTCTATAAACACTATACAAGGTGCATTAGCTACTGCCTGTTTAAATAAATCTCTTACCCTTGAAGCACCTACACCAACAAACATTTCAACAAAGTCAGAGCCTGAAAGTGAATAGAAAGGCACATTAGCCTCACCTGCAACTGCCTTTGCCAAAAGAGTTTTGCCCGTTCCCGGAGGGCCAACAAGAAGAGCACCCTTTGGAAGCTTAGCACCTACCTTTGCATACTTATCTGGATTATGAAGAAAATCAACTATTTCTCTAAGGCTTTCTTTTGCCTCTTCCTGTCCTGCTACATCGGCAAATGTAACACCTGTTTCTTTCTGAGCAAATACCTTTGCGTTATTTTTACCAAAAGCCATAGGGCCTCCTGCTCCTCCGCCCATACGCTTTGCCATCATTCTTGTAAATATGTTTACAATGGCATAAATAAATATAAACGGTATTATCCAAGTTGTAATAAAGTCAACTATTGGAGAGCTATTTTCAACTGGCTTAAAGTATTCAACATCTGCTTCTTCAAGGTCTGCTTTAAGTGCTGTATCGTCTTCAACCTTGCCTGTGTAATATATTTTTGGCAAAGCATACTCCGATGAAACTTCTGTTTTTGAAGCATCTTTTTTCTCAGTAATAATAAGCCTGTCTGTGTCTATTTCAACAGTTTCAACCTTGCCTTCGTCAAGCATCTGCTGGAACTGGCTATATGTTATCTCTGACAGGGACATAGTGCTTACTGAAGCCAAAAATATATTTATAATGCTTGTTACTATAAGAGCCATTATCATAAAATATATAAGCGTTTTTGTTTCGTTTTGTTTTCCGCCTTTTTGTGGCTGTTGTCCTGTAGGCATTTTTTATTCCTCCTTAATGTATTTCTTATTTCCTTATTATATAATACGTTTGAAAATACTACAAAGTATTACATAATTTTAAATTTTTTTATAACAAAAACGCTTTATACATAAATTCAAATGTAAGACCCATCATAAACCAAAGTGGCGCATAATCAAGCCTTATAAACCCGTCAATATTAAATTTTTCTTTGCTGTAGTCCCAAGGGCATACTCCTGTTACTGTTTCAGTTATAAAGCCTGAAACATATTCTGCTGAAAATATGCAAATCATATATATAGCCCCTCTTAAAACAAAGCTTGTGCTTTCTAATAACATGAACACCCCCTCAAGAAAAACAGCACAGCCATAAATAGGGAACATATAAAGAGAAGTAAAGCCCATAAGACGTTTATCGCCTTTAAATGCCGAAAGTCCTCCTGTCCATATAATCTCAATTATCCATCCCAAAATACCGAAAAATATAAAATCCTTAACCATGAAGTTATTATTTATTTTATTTTTATATTTATTCTCATTTTATAACCTCTGCCAGTATTTCCCCTAAAATCTCCATTGAGTTATAAACCTCTTCTTTTGTGTTTGTCTGTGCTCCAACTTCTATAAGCAGGCTTTTTGGCATCATATGGAGACTATATCTATAGGCATTAACATAAATTTTTCTTGTAAAATCAGGATATAGCTCATTTGCCGTATGCTGCATTTGAAAACTAAATGCCAGGTTATCATTTAAGTAATGGTTTGGAAGATATGATATGCTTTCAAGCACTCCGTTATTGTTTAAACGACAAAGCCCATTAAAAAACATTATTTTTGCACATTGTTTGCCGTTTTGCTCTGTTACAAGGTGCACATCTTCGTTTACACCATCTCTGTGCATGTCTATAACAACTTCTATGCTTGGGTTTTTGGCTAAAATATCCCTTATGGCTGGCTCCATTCTCTCATAAGCACCTGTTATTTTAGTTTTGCCGTCTACAACATCATATCTGCCTGTATCGTGCAAAACCTCTATGCCATATTCTTCTTCCAGAATTTCCTTAAGCCTTTCACCAGCACCCCATATGCCTTCGCTTATGCCTTTTGCAGGGTCACTATCGGCAAACATTTCACTGGAATGAGTATGGAATATAAGCACCTTTGGACCATCTGTGCTTTCATCAATTGAAAAATCCCTTTCCAAAAATTTTTTTGGATTTACGTCACTTTCTACAAGGTCAGTCCTGCCATCTATTATGTAGTAGTTTTGGCGTATAAAACTAAAGTCGTTAAGGTTATTAAGTTCTTCTTCTGAAATATGTACCTGCCTTGAATTATTTTCCTCTCCATTTGTTTCAGGTGGATTTTCCAGTTCTTCTTTTGTAAGTACACCTGTAAACACAGGCTGAGCTTCTGACAGTTCATAGCTTTCTTCCTCAAAGCCAAACTCGGCTTCTTGTGCCACCTTAATATTATTTGTTTCCTCTTCACCGGAAACAAACATAGTTGCTCCAAAAATAACAGCTCCAGAAATACCAAAGCCCAAAACAGTATTTATAATTAATCCTTTTATGTTAAAAGTGTTTTTATTTTTCATATTAAGCCTCCTTTAATATTTTATGCAGTTCATTTGATTAAAAAACCAAATAAAAGCAAAAACTATTTTTAAAGGACGTGATAACATGAAAAAAATTATACTGGCACTTTTAATAGCTTTTATATTCCATGAAAATGTATATGCCCAAGAGAATATGCTCTACGGCATTGAGCTTGAAGAAAAAGACTATACATCTATTTCGGCATTTGAGAAAAATTACGGAAGCCATGACATATACACTTTCTCAATAGAAGATGAAACAAAAATTCCTTATATGGACATTTTGGAGTGTTCACTATCTGGGAAAACACCCCTTTTGTCTTTTTCAGAAAACTGCAATATTGAAAAATGTGCTGAAAGCCTAGGCAGGCTCCATATTGAATTTATAGCCGAAATCTGTCCTCTTACAGACACCGTAGATTTAGAAAAAAATGAATATATATCCCTTTTTCAGACATCATCAGCAGCATTAAAAAAATATGCTCCAAAATGCCAGACACTATACAGCTTTTCACTAAACGACATAGAAAAAGGTATTGAATATTTCCCGAGCGACTACTATGCAGACATAACAGGATTTATTGTTTACTCAAAAGAAAACAAAAACATACTATACTCTGTTTTGCAGACAGAAAAGGCTTACGCCTACTTTAAAGACAAAACAGATATAATTATTTCTCGCTTTGCTGTAAGCCATTTTTCAACTGACAATCCCACATACGAAAGTGCATTTACATCTAAGTTTATAGAAGATTACTATTCATACATTTCAAAAAATATGGATAAAGTTTCTGCCATAATTTACAGCAACAAATACATCTATATAAATCTTCCATACTTAAAATATACAAACGATTACAGAATAACATCTTTAAACGAATTAGGAAAAGCCTATAAATCCATTGTTGAAAAATAGCTCTTTATGCTATACTCCATTTATGGAGGTGTTATTTTATGGAAAGCGTATTATGTTTCAAGTGCCCCATAGGCTATATAAAAATAGTATGTAAAAATGATTTTGTAACAGAAGTAAAAATAATTGATGAACCTGTTTCTTCAACTGAATTTTTATCAGAAGAAGCCTTAAAATGTAGGCTCCAGCTTGAAGAATACTTTGAAGGCAAAAGAAAGGAATTTGACTTAAAACTTGATGCAAAAGGCACCCCTTTTAGAAAAACCGTTTGGAACGAGCTTTTAAAAGTGCCTTATGGCAAAACAGCTACATATAAGGATATTGCTGAAAGAGTTTCAAAACCAAAAGCTGTACGTGCCGTAGGAGGTGCAAACCACAATAACCCTATTTGGATAATAATACCTTGCCACAGAATAATAGGCTCTGACGGGTCACTTACAGGATATGGCGGTGGCATTTGGAGAAAGGAATATCTTCTTAAGCTTGAAAGCGAAAATAGATAAAAACAAAGGATATGACTTTTATTTGTCATATCCTTTTTGTTTTATTATTCTACTAATGCAGTTTTTGGGTCTACGGTGTTTCCGTCTAATGTCATTGTAAACTCTAAATGACTGCCAAGTGCAGCACTATAACTGCTTGGTGCTCCCACATAACCTATAGTCTGTCCCTTTTCAATAATATCGCCTTGTGCTACAGCCACATCTTCACTAAGCTGGCTGTATGTAGTACGCCAGCCGTCACCATGGAATACTGTAACGCTTGTGCCATTTTGTCTGTCTGTTGTAATGCTTTCAACTGTGCCCTGTGCCGCCGCACCTACTACTGTGCCTTCTGCTGCACTGTAGCAAATGCTTTCATTTGTTCTGTACTGGTCAAGAGTAGCGTCATAAACAAGCTTATCCTTGCTGTAGTCCATAGCAATAGTTCCGCTTACAGGAACAGCAAATGTAAGGCTGTCTTCTGATAATACAGTTTCCTTTGACTCATCATATTCATAAGTGTAGTCTTCTGTTGTCTTTTCTTCTGTTGTTGTTTTTTCTTCTGTGCCTGCTGGTTCTTCTTTTTCTGTCTTAGGCTCTTCTTTTACGGTTTCTTTATTCTCTTCTTCTTTTTCAGATGCGTTTTTGCTTATAATTACAGGAGATACTTCTTCCTCAATAGAGGCTAAATTTTCCTCTTCCTGCACCTGAGCAATTTCATTATTATTTTTTGCGTCATTTTCAGATGTATTTACCGAAATAGTTACGGCAAATACTGCTGCCAGCACAAAGCATGAAAATATGCCGATATATTTGTTTCTGCTTTTTTTCATTTATAAACACCTCCGAAAGTATTATTGCCCTTTCAGATGTGTTTATACACTTTACATGAATTTTTTTATGTCTGTTGAGGTGTAATAATGTGCCAAAATTTCTTTGTATGTACTGCCTTCAGACGCCATATAGTTTGCACCGTATTGGCTCATTCCTGCACCATGACCATAGCCTTTTGTTTTGAAAATCATATCGCTTCCTGCCTGCTCAAATGTAAAATTACTGCTTCTAAGCCCCAGAACCTCTCTTAATTGAAGACCTGTTAAAAGCATATTGCCAACCTGAATTTTGCTTACATATCCTGCTTCTGTTCGTTCTATTATCTGCATCTGGTCTGCAAGAGAGCCTTCTGTAAGTTTTAAATTGGCATAATTACTCTGCAAAAGGCTTATGGCAGTATTTACTGGTATTTTGGTTTCGTTGTAATATTCTTCTGCCAGCTCATCTTCGCTGCTGTCTACGCTTTTTAAATATGGCAAATCCTCATGCCATACATTTTCGCTTTCTTCTGTTTTGCCTCCGCTTATGGCATGAAACACGGCAAGTATAGGCTCGTTATTATATACTATTATCTCACCTTGGGTATCATATACAGCAGAGCGTATTTTTTCATAATACAGGTCAAAATTATCTCCCCATTTTGACTTCATTTCATCAACAGTGCAGTATGCCTGACCGCCGTTTTCTATAAGCTCGGAAACAGGCAGTCCCTTATTTATGGCGTAAGTTCTTGCTGCCACTGCCTGTGCTTTTAGTGCCTCTTCCTCAAAAGCTGCCGGCATTTCAGCAGCCACAACGCCAACTATGTATTCTTCAATATCCTTTGGCACATCAATTACATACTGCTCTTCTTTTGTATTTTGAACAGTATTACTGCTATTATCTTCTCCCAAATATGTAATTATTCCGCCTTCACTAAGTGTTTTTGAAGTACCATTTTTATAATAAAAAAATCCATTTATTGCTGCCGGCAAAACAAAAGATGCCGCAACAATACATACAGCCGTATTTAATATAACTTTCCTCATAATAATCACCTTTTTAAATTATATGAGGCAAGTCTTATTTTATACAAAAAAGAGTGCAGAAAAATTCTGCACTCGAAATTATAAAAAACAAGTTTTAATATTGCATTTAAAACGCTGGAGGGTTTGGGAAACAAAGAGGTTCCCAACTTTAATCCGCAGTCAGAATTTATTTCTGACGAGGAAAATAGGCAGTTTCAAAGCATTTATGCTGCTGGAACTGCCTATTTATTCTTATGTTTGCTCGCAAAAGGCTTGAATGAAATGAGCCTTTTGCGAAATGTGTCAACATATTATTATAATGATTTAATTGTATCAATTATGTAGTTTGTAAGCTCTTCGTTTGTAGCTCCGTCACTTCTGCCTGTTGTGTAAATCTTTCTTTCTGTAATTGTGCAGATATCAAGAGCCTTTTCAAGTTTATTAGCTTCTTCCTGATAGCCGATGTGTGAAAGAAGAAGTACAACCGCTCTCATAACGCTGCATGGGTCTGCATACTGTGCTCTGCCTTCTTCAACCATACGAGGTGCTGAACCATGAATAGCCTCAAACATAGCATATCTGTTACCGATGTTGCTGCTGCCTGCTGTACCTACGCCACCCTGGAACTCTGCTGCTTCGTCTGTAATAATATCGCCGTAAAGGTTTGGAAGTACAAACACCTGGAAGTCACGACGGCGTTTTTCGTCAATAAGTTTTGCTGTCATAATATCGATATACCAGTCATCAGCTGTAATGTCTGGGTATTCCTTAGCCATTTTATAGAATACATCAAGGAACTTACCGTCTGTTGTTTTGATGATGTTTGCTTTTGTAACAGCTGTAACTCTTGTTTTGCCGTTTTTCTTAGCATACTCAAAAGCGGCTCTTATAATTCTTTCTGTGCCTTCCTGAGTAACTATTGTAAAGTCAACATTTATATTTTCATCAAAAGCAAAGCCTTTGCTGCCTACTGCATAAGCGCCTTCTGTGTTTTCTCTGAAGAATGTCCAGTCAATGCCTTTTTCAGGAACTCTTACAGGTCTTACATTTGCAAAAAGGTCAAGTGCTTTTCTCATCATAACGTTAGCACTTTCAATATTTGGCCATGGGTCGCCTTTTCTTGGTGTAGTTGTAGGTCCCTTAAGTATAACATGGCATTTTTTAAGCTCTTCAAGAACGTCATCAGGAATAGCCTTTCCTGCTTCTGCTCTTTTTTCTATTGTAAGGTCGTTAATCATTCTGATTTCAACCTTGCCTTTTTCGATTTCGTCTTTAAGAAGGTATTCCATAACTCTTGTGCTTTGACCAGTAATAGCAGGGCCAATGCCGTCGCCGCCTGCAACACCGATTATAATTTTATCCAGCTTTGAAAAATCAACAGGAACCTTTGTTTCGTTCATTTTTTCAACTCTCTTAAGCTGCTCTTCAAGAAGAGCAGCAAATTTCTCTTTTGCCATTTCAAACTTATCCATTTTCAAAATCTCCCCATTTTTATTTAATATTTATTAAAAACTTGGTCTATCAAGTTCCTTAAGAGTTTTAAGTGTCATTTCTTCAAGCTCTTCGTCAGCAATAACCGTAACTCTGCCTTCATTATACTGCTCATTTACCCAGTTATATATAATTTCTACAAGTTTATCATTTTTGCTTACCATAGCTTCGCCTGTAAGGTGGAAGTTTGAATTAATCCAGTGAGCAATACCTGATGTGCCTGATGTATTGCTGATAGCAATTTTAACTGGTCTGTTAAGTATTTTATCTGTATTAAATATGTTGTAAATTTCTTCGTTTTTAAGTATGCCGTCTGCATGGATACCAGC
This sequence comes from uncultured Lachnospiraceae bacterium, assembly GCA_944380405.1. Lineage (GTDB taxonomy): Bacteria > Bacillota > Clostridia > Lachnospirales > Anaerotignaceae > HGM11808. The sequence continues at coordinate 24,388 of CALWHO010000047.1, read as the reverse complement.
TCTTGTTACGTTGAAGTTTTTACCAACAAAAGGAGTCATTGGAGGTATATCGTATCCAAGCTCTTTTTCGTAATATTCAGCAATTTCTGTAATTACTGTTGGGTCCATACCGTCAAGAGTACCTCTAAGCTGTGCATATTCAAATACCATAGCTTCAAGAGGTGTATTGCCTGTTCTTTCTCCAATACCAAGAAGTGAGCAGTTTACGCTGCTTGCACCATAAAGCCATGCGTATGTTGCATTATTAACAGCTCTGTAGAAGTCATTATGTCCGTGCCATTCAATAAGCTCACTTGGAACGCCGGCATGAACATTAAGACCATATATAATACCAGGTACGCATCTTGGAAGAACAGAACCTGGGTATGTAACACCGTATCCAAGAGTATCACAGGCTCTGATTTTAACTGGTACTCCTGTATCTTTTGAAAGCTGCATAAGAGCATCTGCAAAAGGTACAACAAAGCCATAAAAGTCGGCTCTTGTAATATCTTCAAAGTGGCATCTTGGTTTAACGCCTGTTTCTATACATTCACGAACAACGCCAATATAGTGGTCAATAGCCTGACGTCTTGTCATGTGCATTTTATGGAAAATATGGTAGTCTGAACAGCTTACAAGTATACCTGTTTCCTTAAGACCTATTTCTTTAACAAGCTCAAAGTCCTTTTTAGAAGCTCTAATCCAGCTTGTAATTTCAGGGAACTCATAGCCTTTTTCAAGACATTTATATACGGCATCTCTGTCCTTTTTTGTATAAAGGAAAAACTCACTCATTTTTACAATGCCTTTAGGGCCTGAAAGTCTATGAATAAGGTCAAAAAGATGTGTCATCTGCTCCACAGTATAAGGCTGTCTGCTCTGCTGACCGTCACGGAATGTTGTATCTGTAATCCAGATTTTTTCCGGCACTTCCATAGGAACAAGACGATGGTTAAACACTACCTTAGGTACTTCGTCATAAGTAAAGTATTCTCTGTAAAGATTAGGCTCCTTAACATCAATTAAAGGATAAGCCTGTGTTGTACTTTCCAAAAGGTTTGTCTTTTTATTGAACTCAAACATAAATCTATTCACCCCTATTATTTTTTGTAAATTTTGAACAAATTGTTAACAAACAAGTTCTAATTAATTAATTTTATAATATTTTATAATACCAAAAAAACCACGTCAAGGAAGTGAAATAAAGTTTAGCAAAACAGCCAAAAATTACTTATGGACATATGTCCATAAGAGAAACATGCACAAAAAGTTATAAATTATATTTATAATACATATAATTTAGAAAGCAACTAACAGGAGGATTGCCAGTTATGATAAGAAAAAACGGACCTATACCAGATGTGTTTACTGCTAACAAAAATTTACAATCGTCAGAAAATAGCTTTTCAAACCATGAAAAAGACATAGAAGAAAATAAAAAAATTTTTACTTCACTGCATCAATATGCAGCGACAGAGTGCTTACCTCATATGGTACACTCTGCAGAAAAAATAACCAAAAAAACAAATTCAAAAACAGGTGCCTTTAATGCTGCAGGTGCTATTTTGGCAGCACTTATAATGTCAGATTTAAACAAATAACTTATGCAAAAATAATATTATTAAGTACATAAAAACGGTATTTTGAAAATTCAAAATACCGTTTTTTGTTAAATAATACCTGCCATTTTAAAAAGATATGTAGCCCTTTCTTTTTCCTGACTATTCATGTTTTCAATAATGCACATCATAACTGCCCTTTTCTGCTGAGATGATAGTTTGCCTTCACTTTCAAGCACAGGTATCATTCTAAGTATTATTGATGCAGCTTCACCAGAAGATACATTTTTGCTCATTTCCATAATATCTTTCATAATTGATTTCTGCTTTGGTGTAAGACAGTTAAATTCCTCTTTATTAAATATATCAAAGTCCATATTTTCCTCCCATAAACTTTCTCATAGCCAGTATTCTGTAGAAATTATCAAAGCTGCGTTTTTCATCGTCATTTAAATTCATTCTTATGGCTGCTGCCATATGTGTAAAATTATCGGTGTCATTTGTATTTTGGGCAGACACCAAATGTCTTTCCTCCATAAATCTTTTATACTCCAAAAATTTAACCAATATAAATATCCCTCTTTGATATTCACTATCCAAAAATGGAATTGCAGCCATAAGAGCATTTATCTGCCTTGAAAAAATATTGTCAGGCACATTTTCACTTTTATGGTCATTTTTATTGCTTTCTGAAGCAAATAACGGCGATGATGTAATATTTCTTATGCCTTTAAAAAGCATCTCCATTGATTTATCTTCTTCCAAGTTTAATCTCCCCAAATAGTTTTTATAAATTTTATTCATTTTGCAGTAGCAATATAACCTGCACCAAAAAATAAAGGACGGCTTTTTAATGCCGCCCCTTTCAAAATAATTTTTATTATATTTCAAAAATACGGAAGGGTTTGGGGAACAACTAGTCAGTAAATTTGCTTACGCAAATTCCAGTCACAAGTGACTGTCCGCCTATCTTGGCGGTACCAAGTTCCCCAAATTTAATCCGCAATAAAGAACCCGACGAACAAGGGCAGCACAGCTGTTTTGCGTAAGCAAAATTCCGACGGAATTCATTTCCGACGAGGAAAAGCAAAGCACCTGACGAACTAAGGCGGCAAAGCCGTTTTCCGAAGGAAAATGCCGACAGAGAGTTTCAAGGCTATTAAGCCGATGGAACTTCTGCTTTTTACCTCTGTCTATTCGTCAAAGGCTTGAATGAAATGAGCCTTTGACGAAAGGGTGCCGACAAAGTCGACACCCTTAAGACGGCTTTTTAATGCCGCCCCTTTACCTCTATATTTATACTTTTGTTTTTTATGCTTCGCACATGTTGCAGCCATTTGAGCAGCCACAGCTGTTATTGCCGCCACAGCAGCAAAGAAGAAGTAAAAGAATGATAATCCATGAGCAGTCGCCGTTATCTGTGCCGATGCCGCCAATGCCGCCCATATTACCGCAGCCATTACCACAGCAGCAAAGTAAAAGAATAATCCAAAGCCAGCTTCCACATCCATTACCATTTGAACAATTTGACATAATAAAATACCTCCCATAGGTTAAATTGTTTATTACAAAGTAATTATATGCACCCATTTAAAGATATTTGCCTGTTTTTTGAAATTTTTAGGAGGACATGCCGAACAAGCTACCCTGTAACCAAAAAATCATATGTCCATAAAATAATATAAAAACAAAAAGAGGCTTTTTTTAAATGAATAATGCCGCCCATACAGTACATCTCACTCCCGACATTACTCTTTCAGGCAAAGGCGTATCCGTGGCAGTTCTTGATACAGGTATTTGCCCTATGGAAGATTTTATAATACCCAGAAACCGCATAATATGCTTTAAAGACTTTGTAAATGGCAAAAACTATCCCTATGACGATAACGGTCATGGAACTCATGTAGCTGGCTGTTTAGGTGCAAACGGCTATCTTTCAAAAGGCAACTTTAAAGGCATAGCACCGTCATGCAATATCGTCTGTCTTAAAATACTTGACGAAACAGGCAGCGGTACTGCCAAATGGTCTTTTGACGCTATAAGATGGCTTATTGAAAACAAAGAAAAATACAACATAAAAATAGTCAATATGTCAGTAGGTACTAACGACAGAACCATATACTCATCTTTGGCTTATGCAGCCAATATGCTATGGCAAAAAGGTATTGTTGTATGCGCAGCCTCTGGCAACAACAACCCAAGAGGCATTACATCTCCTGGCATAAATAACTCCATAATAACAATAGGCAGCTGGGAAGAACACAAAATATTCAGCCTTTCCAATAACAAAAACACATACTCCAAGCCAGATGTTTTTGCTCCTGGAAAGGATATTGTTTCCTGCATGTCCAACACTTTTTTGTTTTCAATGGGCAATCGCTCCAAAGACAAAATTGTTGATAATTACTATATAAAAATGAGCGGTTCATCTATGTCAACACCCATAGTTTCCGGAGCTGCTGCCATACTTTTGGAAAAATACCCATATTTAAATAATGATGAAGTAAAAGATATAATAATTTCTTCTGCAAACAGTCCAGAAAATCCTCAGCTTTTAAACATAAAAAACATGCTTTTAACTGCTCAAAAGTATGTTGAAATGCAAAAAAATATCCGCATATAAATGCGGATATTTTTTGTTATTTAAATCTTATATTTATTATTCTTCAAGCTGTTTTGCTCTGTATTTCTTGCCTGCATTTATAATGCCGAAGAAATAAATAACTGTTAATACAGCTGCTATTACATAAGCTATGTTAAGGCTAAGACCAAAGCCTATCTTCTGGCTGAATATAAATGAAGAGATTATAAATAAGTAGAATGAACCAGGAAGAAGTGACATAAGGAACGCATATTTTGGAGCGCCTTTTTTAGCCATTAAATAAACGCTTATAGCTGCAAAAGCAAATACTGCTATTGTCTGGTTTGCCCAAGCAAAGTATCTCCATAAAATATTAAATCCCTGTGCATTAAGCTTAGCAAATACAAGTATAGCAATAACAGGTATAAATAAACCAGCTGTTACCATAACACGGTTTCTTCTTTCTTTCTGGCTGATATGAAGGTAATCAGCAACCATAAGACGACATGAACGAAGAGCTGTGTCACCTGATGTTATAGGAAGAACAATAACACCTAAAATAGCTATAAGACCGCCAACTGGTCCAAGAAGGTCTCTTGCAACCTCGCCTACAACTGCTGTTGAACCGCTTAATGAGCCTTTATTGTAAATGCCCATTGCTGCAGCTGCCCAAATCATAGCGATTAAACCTTCAAGTATCATCATCCAATAGAATGTAAATTTACCTTCTCTTTCACTTCTAACACTTCTGCCAATAAGTGTACACTGTGTTGAATGGAAACCTGATGTAATACCGCAGGCTACTGTAACAAAGAATACTGGAATAAATGGTGTTCCTGTGCCTGTGTTTCCAGCTGCATCCCATAATGGATACATATTAAAAAGACCTGTAAAGCCATTTGAAAGGTCAATATTCATAAGGTCATAGCCCTTTACAAATATACCTCCAAATACACCAACTGCTGATAAAAGAAGTATAGCACCAAATATTGGATAAATTCTGCCGATAATCTTGTCAATAGGGAATAATGTAGCTACTAAATAATACACAAGAATTACTGCATAAATTACCCATGTCCAGATGTTTACACCCTGTATGCCCACAATCTGACCTGCAAATAAGTCACCAGGTGTGTATGTAAATACAGCACCTACAAGAAGCATAAGGAAGCAAAGGAAAATATTATAAACCTGATATACTTTTCCTCCTAAAAACTTGTGAACGATACCTGGCATCTGGTCACCATTTTGTCTAAGGGACATCATGCCGCTTAAATAGTCGTGTGTAGCACCACTTATTACACAGCCAATAGGTATTGTAATAAATGCGATTGGTCCAAATAAAATACCCTGGATAGGTCCAAATATAGGGCCTGTTCCGGCAATGTTAAGTAAGTTAATAAGTGCGTTTTTTTACTTGCTCATAGGTACATAGTCAACACCATCTTCATTTTTAATAGCTGGTGTTGGTCTGTCGTCAGGCTTAAAAATCCTTTCAACAAAGCTGCCGTATAAAGCACCGCCTAAAATTAAAATAATAAGTCCTGCCAAAAATGTTGCCATAAATTCACCATCCTTTAAATTTGTGTTTTAGTTACATTTTATACCATTATTCCATGCCCTATTATATAGTAACATATTTAATTTGAAAACAATTTAATGAAATTTTCTACATTAACCAAAATATTTTATATTTTGGTCATATACCATATTATTTAAATATGAAATTTATGTACTTTAATGTTTTTTTAGGTGCAATTCCATTATTTGTGTACGAATTATTTATAATTAAACAACAAAACATGGCAATTATGTATATAAATCAATACAATTTTTTTACACTTTAAACATCTAAAAAGCCACATACATATAAGTACATGGCTTTAAAATTAATTTTCAATATTTATTCCAAAATGCTTATAGCCGCTCTTTGTAACTATTCTGCCTCTTGGAGTTCTTTGTATATATCCAAGCTGTATAAGATATGGCTCATAAACATCTTCTATTGTTTCGGCTTCTTCGCCTATGTATACAGCAAGAGTGTCTACACCAACAGGACCACCGCCAAATTTTTCTATCATGGCAAGAAGCATTTTTCTGTCTGTAAGGTCAAGACCTTTTTTGTCAACGTCGAGCATATCAAGGGCATCTTTTGCTACATCACCTGTTATTTTGCCCTCATACTTAACCTGAGCAAAATCACGAACTCTTTTTAAAAGCCTGTTGGCAATTCGTGGTGTTCCTCTGCTTCTGCCTGCAATTTCAAGAGCACCTTCGTCATCAATTTCTATGTCCAAAACCTCTGCCGAACGAGTAACTATTTTTTTAAGGTCCTCAGGTGTATAAGGCTCAAGTCTTTGAATAACGCCAAATCTGTCTCTTAAAGGTGCTGTTAAAAGACCTATTCTTGTTGTGGCACCTATAAGAGTAAACTTTGGAAGCTCAAGGCGTACACTTCTTGCTCCTGCACCTTTTCCTATAACTATGTCAAGGGCAAAGTCCTCCATAGCAGGATAGAGTATTTCCTCAATCATTCTGTTTAGACGGTGTATTTCGTCAACAAAAAGAATATCGCCTTCATCAAGACCGTTAAGTATTGCCGCCATATCTCCTGGGCGTTCTATGGCTGGACCTGATGTAATTTTTATTTTTGCACCCATTTCGTTGGCTATTATGTTTGAAAGTGTTGTTTTGCCAAGACCTGGAGGGCCATATAAAAGCACATGGTCAAGAGGCTCTTTTCTCTGTTTTGCCGCCTCCATAAATACTTTCATGTTTTCTTTAACTGTTTTTTGACCTATATAATCATCTATTTTTTCAGGTCTTAGCTTCGGCTCTGTATCAAAATCCTCATCTCTAAGACTTGAAGATATAATTCGCTCTTCTATTGTTATCACCATCCACAAAATTTTATATCATTTTTCTTAATGCTGCCTTTATTGTTTTTTCAACGCTATCACCTTCGTTATATACAGCTGCAACTGCCTTTAGGGCTTCGCTTCTGCTATATCCAAGGCTTTCAAGGGCTTCTATTGCATCTGCCTTTACACCTTTTTCAGGTATGTTTATTAAATCTTCAATTTCGCCCTGTGTAAATGAATCAGCTATTTCCTCTGTTGTAAGCTTATCTTTTAATTCCAAAACAAGTCTTTGAGCAGTTTTCTTGCCAAGACCTGGTATTTTGCTGAGAGTAGTTATATCAGAAGACACTATAGCCGTAACAAGAGAAGAAATATCGCAGTTATCAATTATGTTTACTGCCATTTTTGGACCTATGCCTGTTACATTTATAAGGCTGTAAAACATACTAAGCTGCCTTTTTGTTTCAAAACCCATAAGGCTTATACCGTCATCTCTTACACTCATATATGTAAATACTGTAACATTATCTTTTTTTGCAGCCAAAGAAGATATTGTTTTTTCACCTGCTGTAATGCGGTAACCGATATCATTGCAGGAAACAACAATATATCCTTTGTCAAAATATTCAACATTGCCTTTTATAAACTCAATCATTATATATCTCCTAATATGGTTTTAAAGCATTATAAATAATTATACTTTATAGACACCAAAAGAACAAGTGTTTGCAAAATTAAAAGCGGTCTTTTGAATTTTTTTATTCAAAAAACCGCTTTCGTTTAAATTACTTAAAATCAAAAATTATAATACTTTTGTTTTAAGTTTTTTGCCTTTGGCAATTATTTATTGTTTGCCATTGCCTGCTGCTGTGCTTCAATCATTTTCTTTACCATATAACCGCCAACATAACCGTTCTGTGCAGAAGTAAGGTCGCCGTTATAACCCTGTTTTAAAGGTACACCAATTTCATTTGCTACTTCGTATTTAAACTTTTCCATAGCTGCCTTTGCACCTGCGATATTTGAACTTGATGAAGATGAATTACTTGTCATAATACTATTCCTCCTAAGAAAAAAATTATTTTGTGTTACAGTAATATTATCTCTTAAAAGGCTTCGCATATACTGTAAGTTTTTGCTTATTTTGCTGGCAGTAAATTGAAAAATAATTAATATAAGTTTTCGCCATTAGCAACATAGCCTTCAAAAAGTATATCGCCTGTTTCTTTATTTCTTATAAAATAATAGAAAGGCTTGTTAGCTATAAATTCTTTTTTGTTGTCGGCAATACTTCTTAAAGCATCAACTTCAGAAACAGCTGCTGCAGATGTACCTTTTTCGTCAACAAATAAAAACGCATCCTGTGTAACATCAGATATGTAATATCCATCACCTTCAACCATATTTGAAAGGTCTGCCAGATAAGGCTCAAACATTTCTTGAACACCCATTTTTTTCAAAAACTCAACCATATTAATTGTGTTTTCTATTCTTAATTTAGGTATCTCAATATAAACCTCTTCTTTTTGAGAGCCATTAAATATATTTTTAAGTGTATCGCTTGTAATTTCTTTTTCTGTCAGTACAAATGTCATTTCAAAAGGTGTATAAAATTCATAAGGCTCTTTATTGTTTCCATATTTAAGAGTAACGGCTTTTAAACCTTCTTCCTCATAATATAAAAACTTATTTCTGTCATAAACAGGTGCTCCAAAGCTCATAAATCTTACTTTATCCTCATCTCCGTCAGCACTATAAAAAACTTTCATTTTTGTATTTCTTTCATCAAAAGGAACAAGCCATGTGCCATTAAACTCTGCAATGTTTAAAAGCATAATTTCAAAATCAGAATTTGTTATTTCTTTTCCCTGATTTGTATTTTCTTCTATCCATTCATTTATTTTATCCAAATCTTTGTTTTCTACATTATCAACATAAGCATTATAATAATTTTTTGCTGTGTCTGAAAACTCTTCTTTTATTTCTGTGCCGTTATTTATCCAAACAGAATTAGCTTCATTATATTTTGCTGAAACAAATGGTGAATTTTCGTTAAGTGCCATTTGATTTTTATAATTTTCATTATATGCCCCTATGTCTGTTATATTAAGGGCATTTAAAAGCTCTTTCTGGCTTTCGCCTTCAAGACCGTTTGATGTAAGTACAAGCACAGACTTAATACCTGATGTTGAAACAACACTATTTTCCATTTTGGGAATATTTTTTAATACTTCTATCTCAAAATCATAATTATCTAGAACTGTATTATTATATCTTGAATCCCATGTAATTAAATATACTTTTAAATTTATAGTTTCATCCTCACTTACATATGCTATTTTTTTAAAAAACTCCCATGGTGCATACATTACACCGTTTCTATTTACGGCATATTTATCCATATCAATAGTATACCAATTTCTTCCAAAATACACCCAAAGCTCATTTTCTGATATCTTATAAATTCTATCATCATTAAATTCTATAACAGCAAAAGGAGCCGTATAGCTTACTTTAGCACCTATTTTTTCCACAATCTCTCTTATTGGCAGATATGACGTCCCTTCTATATAAAATGGAGTATTGTTAAGGACTGTTTCTTTTAACGAATTAAAATAAACTGAAATTTTCTTCTCGTTTTCAGCACCAAATGCTGCTGATGAAAAAGCCATTGATGCCAAAATGCCTAACAAAGCAATACTTTTAAACTTCATAACCACCGCTCCTTTATTCCTTTTTTATGAAAATTATACCACTGATAATGAAAAAAATCTCATTATACACAAAAATGTAATCTGCCAGTAACTAAACCGTAACAAAAAAACACCTGCCATTCTTTCTGGCAGGTGTTTTATATTTAGCCTCTTATTTGTCCATTTCCATAAATAATATACTTTGTTGTTGTAAGCTCTTTAAGTCCCATAGGTCCTCTTGCATGAAGTTTTTGTGTGCTTATGCCTATTTCTGCACCAAAACCAAACTGCTCACCATCTGTAAAACGTGTTGAAGCATTTACATATACTGCTGCTGCATCTACATCATTAAGGAACTTTTGGGCATTTGTATAGTTTTCTGTTAAAATGGCTTCGCTGTGGTGTGTGCCGTATTTTCTGATATGCTCTATTGCTTCATCTACGCTATCCACAACTCTTGCAGAAATTATATAGTCTATGAACTCTGTTCCCCAGTCTTCTTCAGTTGCAGGAACAGCACCTTCAACCATGTCTGTAAATACTTTATCGCCACGTATTTCAACATTTTTCTCCTGAAGAGCCTTTGAAACCATAGGAACAAATTCTTCTGCTATGTTTTTATGTACAAGAAGGCTTTCGCATGCGTTACATACTCCTGGACGCTGTGTTTTGGCATTCATAACTATTTTTACAGCATTTTCAAGGTTGGCACTTTCATCAACAAATATATGGCAGTTACCTATACCTGTTTCTATTACAGGAACAGTACTATTCATAACAACTGTTCTTATAAGACCGGCACCGCCTCTTGGTATAAGCACGTCTATAAGTCCATTTAACTTCATCATTTTTTCAGCTGTTTCATGGCTTGTATCTTCCACAAGCTGAACAATGTTTTCATCAAGACCGTTTTCTTTAAGAACTTCTCTAAATATTGAAACAGTTGCCATATTGCTTAATATAGCTTCCTTACCGCCTCTTAATATTACGGCACTGCCTGCCTTTAAGCAAAGACCGAAAGCATCTGCTGTTACGTTTGGTCTTGCTTCATAAATAATACCTATAACGCCCATAGGCACTCTTTTTTTGCCTACAATAAGACCATTATCAAGTGTTGTCATTGAGTCAAACTCGCCAACAGGGTCTTTAAGTCCTGCCACCTGTCTTAAGCCGTCTGCCATGCCTTCTATTCTGCTATCTGTAAGTGTAAGTCTATCAATAAGGGCACCTGTAATGCCTTTTTCTATTGCCGCATCAACGTCTTTTTTATTGGCAGCTAATACCTTATCCATGTTTTCAATAAGAGCTGCTGCACATTTTAAAAGTATATCATTTTTTTCAGGTGTTGACATTTTAGCTGTTTTGTATGACGCTTCTTTTGCAAGTATGCCCATTTCTTCAATATTAACCATTTTTAAAGCCCCCTTATTTTATATCTCTTTTTTCAGTAATTATCCTTGAAAGCTTTTGGTCAAATTCCTCTGTAGGTATTTCATCAACAAGCTGGAAATCGTAGCAAATGCCTATTGTGTTTTTTACATTTTTCTCCCTTATATATGTGTCGTAATATCCTCCGCCATAGCCGCAGCGATTAAGCTTAACATCAAACATACTGCCAGGCACAATAAACATTGTGTTTTCATCAGGGAAAACCTGATTTTCAATAGGCTCGTCAGGCTCTGAAACACCCATTTTTGTTTTTTTCAAGCCTTCAAATGATTTTAATGGCACAAAATACATAACCCTGTCTTTTTTGGCAATAGGCACTGCCACATTTTTGCCGTCAGCCCAAGCCTTCTCAATAAAAGGCACTGTTTTTACTTCACTGCCCATATCTATAAATATAAATATTGTTTTGGCATTTTTATATTCATCAGTTGAAATAAGTCTTTCAAATATTATATTGCTTTTTTCTATTTGATCCTCTTTTGAAAGAGTGCTTCTTTTTTTTAAAAACGCCTTACGCATTTCATTTTTATCCATAATAATCACCTTAAATTACATTAATATACTGAAAACCGAAAATCCATGTTCTATAATTCTATGGGAACCTATGGCAGCAATATTAAGCATACCTATTACAAGACCCAAAATAAATGTTATAACCAATAACACTATATTAAGTATAAGAAGTTTTTTACCAAAACTTCTATATGACGGATATGGTCTTGTCATAAGTACAACAGCACATATAATACCTATAACCTGGCTGAAAAATATTGATATAAGCACAAAAATTACTTTCCAAAGTATACCTAACTCTTTATTAACTCCATACCCATTATATCCGCCATTTGTCTGAGGCTCGTCATATATCACCTTAGATTCTTTTTCAACAGCTTCGCCTAAAATTTCGTCATTTCTGTATTCTCTATATCCACAGCTTCCGCACACGCCATCTCGCATTTTTTCACCACAAAAAGGGCAATTAGCCATTATTCATTCCTCCTTTAATATAATAAATTGCTAATAAATATCATTTTACTATAAAAATACGATAAGTAAAAGCAGTTTGATTTAAATATAATATAAATTTAAATTATATTCATTTTTAAATTAATAAATACAGCATTTATTTTTCAAATTGCGTACATATTAATAGGAAGAATTAAGGAGGAATAACATGAACATACTTTTTACATTAAACAAAAACTACGTGCCTGTTTTAAAAAACTGTATTAAATCAATAATTCGTTTTAATGAGTCTAAATATACATTTTTTATAATGCATTCTGACATTCCACAAAACATTCAGGAGAGCATTATAAATGAATTTCCAAAAGAAGAATTTAATTTTTTATACATGGATAAAACACTTTTTGATGATTTTCCAAAAAATAAGCGCTATCCACAGGAAATGTATTATCGAATACTTGCCGCAGATTTTCTGCCTGAAACAATAGACAAAATACTTTATCTTGACCCGGACACAATAGTTATAAAGCCCCTTGATGAGCTTTATAATATGAACATTGATGGAAACTTTTTTGCTGCCTGCACCCATACAAAAAAATTACTTACAGAGTTTAACCGTATTCGTCTTGGAATGGATGAAAATGCACCTTATATAAATTCAGGTGTAATGCTTATGAACATAAAAGAGCTTAGAAAGCACCAAAATAGAGAAGAGCTTATTGATTATATAGAAGAAAAAGGCAATGTATTTATGCTGCCAGACCAAGACATAATATCAGCATTATACGGCGACAAAATACTTCTTATAGATGAGTATAAATATAACCTAAGCGACAGAATGATAACATTTCATAACTCCAACCCTATAAATGAGAAAATAGATTTGCCCTGGGTAAAAAACAACACCGTTATAATTCATTATTTTGGTAAGAATAAGCCTTGGAACGAAAATTATAAGGGGATACTTGATTGTTTTTATAAAGAAATGCAAATTCAATAAAAAACGGCAGCTTAAAAACTGCCGTTTTTTTAGTTTTGTTTATGTATAAAATTATGCACCTTACATACCCATTAAGTTTGGAAGGAATAATGAAATTTGTGGTATGTATGTAACAAGGAGAAGCACAACAATAAGGGCTCCGATAATAGGGATTATATCTTTAATAAGCTCTTTAATAGAAGCATTGGCAATGTTGCAGGCAACAAAGAGGTTAACACCAACAGGCGGTGTAACAAGACCTATTGCAAGGTTTACGCACATCATAATACCAAATGCAACTATGTCATATCCAAGTGCTGTTGCAACTGGAAGGAGAATAGGTACGAATATATAAAGAGCTGAGTTTGCATCCATAACCATACCAACAAATAAAAGAAGTATGTTAACAATAAGAAGGTAAATATAAAGATTTCCTCCTGAAATTGTCATAAATGCATTTCCTACAACTGTGCCTACACCGTCTACAGTAACTACCCAAGCGAAAAGTGAAGCACAAATCATAACCCACATAACAACGCCTGTCTGGCTTGCAGATTCAATAAATATTGTTACCATATCTTTAAGCTTAATCTTTTTGTAAATAAATACACCTACAAAAAGACCATAAACAACTGATACAGCAGCAGATTCTGTTGGTGTGAAAATACCTGAGTAAATACCACCAAGTATAATAACTGGCATCAAAAGACCCCAAATAGCGCTTTTAAAAGATTTCCATCTTTCAGCACCAGAGCATTTTGGGTAGCTCTTAAGGTCTCTATTTTTAACCATAAGCATTGTAGCTATAACAAGGGCAATACCCATCATAATGCCAGGTATAACACCAGCCATGAACATTTTACCTATTGATGCACCTGAAATCGAACCATAAACAATAAATGTAACTGATGGAGGAATAATAACACCAATAGCACCACCGGCAGCCATAAGTGATGGAGGAAGAGTTTTTCCGTATCCAGAATCAACCATAGCAGGAATCATAATAAGACCAAGGGCTGCAACTGTTGCAGGGCCAGAGCCTGAAATAGCTGCAAAGAAACAGCAAACTATAACGCAAACCATAGCTATACCTATTCTTCTGTGGCCTACACATGATTTTGCAAAATCAATAAGTTTTTCTGATATACCAGCCTTTTCCATTACGTTACCGCCAATAATGAAAAATGGAATTGCAAGAAGGGCAAACTTACTTGAAGCTGAGAAAACGTTTGTTGCTATCATACCAATAGGAAGACCTTCTGCAACAACTGCTGATAATGCAGCTATACCAAGGGAAACGGCAATAGGAACATTTAATATAAGAAGCAAAACAAATATACCAAACAAAAGTACTGATGCACTTATCATTATTCCTCAACTCCCTTCTTATTAAAGTTTTTAATATTTAAAATTAAAGTAAGCAAATATCTTACAGAAAGCAGTGCAGCACCAACAGGAATTGTTGAGCCGTATATCCATTCTGGCCACTGCATTGTAGCTGAAAGCTGCTTTGATGTATATTCCTGAATTACCATATCAAGTCCAAGTTTAAAAAGTATTACACAGAATATAAGTCCAAGAAGGCATCCAAGCATAACACAAAGTTTTTGCGCTTTTTCAGGCATAAAACTTGTAACAAAGTCAAGACCAACATGGGCATTTTTTCTTATGGCTATTGATGAGCCTGCAAGAGATGCTATAACGAATAAAGATGTAACAACTTCATCTGTAAAAGCAAGTGATGCATGAAGCCAATATCTTGATACAACATTGGCAAATGTAAGAGTAAGCATTATAATTGATGTGACAATAACAATAAAGTTTTCAATATTATCAACGATTTTATTAATCATTGCTGTTAACCTCCTTTTTATCAGATTTAAATTTATAAGTGCGGAAAAAACTTTTAAAATAATATATAAATATCTTTAGAAAAGTAAAGGGAGAGTCTATCTCTCCCCTTATTCACTTCATTAATTTCTAAACAAAATCCCTTAAATTAAAGTCCAAATTTTTCTGTTGCTCCAAAAGCGTCGAATGCTTCCTGTCCATATTTTTCAAAGAAGTATTCATAATATCCTGCATCAACAAGAACCTGTTTAAATGCATTAACTTCATCTTCTGTAAGTGTATAAAGTGTGTTGCCTTCGTAGTCAACTATCATCTGTTTCTGTTCTGGGTCTGCATCAACAACATTCTGGCAGCCTACTTCAATAGCTTCTGCTGCACAATCTTCAAGAAGTGCTTTTGTATTGTCGTCAAATGAATCCCATTTTGCTTTATTAAATACAAGACCGAATGCACCATAGCTGTAGTTCCATTCTGTTGTATATTTCTGTACTTCATAGAATTTATTTGTTGTAATAAGGTCAAAACCATTTTCCTGACCGTCTACTGTACCCTGTTGAAGAGCTGTGAAAAGTTCTGAGAAGCTCATTGATACTGGGTCACAGCCAAATTCCTGGAATGTTTTCATAAATACTTCGCCGCCAGGAACACGAAGTTTCATATTTTTAAGGTCATCTGGAGTTTTTACTTCTTTAACGCTGTTTGTCAACTGACGGAATCCATTGTGGATAGAACCAAGATAATGAATTCCCTGTGCATCAAGAAGTGATGCTATATAGTCAAAACCAGCGCCTTCATTTACAGCAGCTTTAGCTTCGTCATAAGAATCAAATAACCAAGGAAGACTTACTGTAAGAAGTTTTTCATCAAGTACGTTCATAACATCAAGAGGTTCAAAGGCACAGTCAATCTGGCCTGCTGCAAGCATTTCAACACCTTTTGACATATTGCCACCAGAAAGCTGGTCTGATGAATAAATTTTAATTTCAATATTTCCACCTGATTTTTCTGATACAAGATCACAGAAATATTTACCTGTTACTGTAGCATTTGACTGTTCGCTAACAGTTGTTGACATATTAAGTTTCATTTTTGGATACTCAGTTGTTGAGCCTGAGGAAGCCGCTGATGCTGACGCAGCTGCACTGCCGCTTGATGAGTCTGTTGAGCTGCTGCATCCTGCAAATGCAGAAACTGCAACTGTTGCTGCCATTATTATGCCTAATACTCTCTTTAACATAAAATAAACCCTCCTTAATAATCCCCTCCGAGCAAAACCCGGTTATAAAAATATAAATAAGTCTGTCTTATTTTTTTGTAAATAAGACAGGCTTAAGTTCTTAATTTAAGGACACTGTCCCGTCATTAAAAATACAAAATAATCAAAAATTATTTATTTACGTGACGAACTTCAACTCCTGCAATATCTTCATAAAGTTTTATGATAGCACAGTTGTCTTTTCCGCCAAGACCCTTAATCTGAGCTGTTTTAAAGAGGTTGCAAACCATATCTGTTACAGGTAATGGAAGGTTCATTTCCTTAGCCATTTCTACTGCAAGCTTAATGTCTTTTGTATGAAGGTCAATCTTGAAGCCTGGTTCAAAGTTGCCTTTCATTATTTCTGGAAGTCTGTTGTCAAGAGCCCAGCACTTACCTGAACCGTTTGTAATAACGTCCATAGCTATCTGTGGGTCAACACCAGCTTTAACACAAAGTGTAAATGCTTCTGATAATGATATAAGGTTAATAGCACTCATAAGCTGATTTGTTACTTTAACTGTCTGACCTGCACCTGCTGCACCACATCTTACGATGTTTTTGCCTACAGCTTCAAAAATTTCCATAGCGTCATCAAGGTCTTTGTCATCGCCGGCACACATAATTGTAAGAGTACCGTTCATAGCACCACTCTGTCCGCCTGAAACAGGGCCTTCTACAAACTTAACACCTTTTGCTTTAAGGTCTTCAGCAAATTTCTTTGTAGCTACTGGTGAAATTGAGCTCATATCAATTATGAAAAGGTCATCTGTTTTGCCTGAAAGAATACCATTTTCACCGTAAATAACTGATTCTACATGTGGGCTGTTTGGAAGCATTGTTACAACTACGTTTGTGTAATTTGTAATGTCTGCTGCGTCCTTTGCAGCTATAACTTTAGAAGAATCAACATCTTCTGCATTTAAAAGTCTTTCCACAGCCTGTGGGAATACGTCGTATGCTACTACTGTATAACCAGCCTTGACAAGGTTTTTAGCCATGCCAAAACCCATTACGCCAAGACCTACTAAACCTACTTTTTCATATTTAGCCATTTTAAACTTCCTCCAATTATTGTAAATTTTTAAATTTTAATTGAATGAATTTAACTTATAAGAATTAAGCTTCTTTAACTACAACCTGTGTAAGGTCTGTTTCTTCGTCATATGTTCTTGTCATTGTAACACCAACACATTCCTGAATCATAACATCAACTGTTGTAAGAGCTGGGCATGTGCCTTTTACAATGTGTCCGCCAAATACTGTACCGAACTTATCGCACATTGTGCCATGGAAGTGAAGTTCTGTTTTTCCTGCATCTGTCTGTGTGATAATGCCTGTACCTGAAAGGAATTCAATAGGTGTATCTCTCTTAATAACTTCACCATAGCCAGCACCAACTTTTGCCTGTTCCTGTGGAACAAGATACATGTAACCAGCTGCTGCAAAGCTGCCGAAGCAGTTAACTGCACCATATTTAATACCTGCTTTGTCACAGATTTCTTCAAGTGATGTTAATAAATCTGAACCAGGTAAAATTCTTGCTGCTACCATCTTTCCTGCTGTACCTACTGCCATACCAAATCTTTCTGCCATAATAAATTACCTCCTTGGATTTTAAAAATATAAGATTAGATTTTTGAATGCAATTTTTTTCATTTGGTGTTCAATTGCTTTCTATGGCTCAAATTATAATGCTCAATTTTTACCACATCAACAAATCATGTGTTCTATTTTTGAACACACATATATTTTCATTAAACATACCAAATTTTTATTTAATTTTATGTTACTTTCGCCAAAAAACAAAACGCCTGAATTTTCCTTGATTTTTTTTAAAAAACCTCTTGAAATTTTTCAAAAATGTTTATATTATTAAATCAATCCTTAAGAAACAAAAGATAAATTTGTTATTTTTTAAACAATCTTCATATACTTTAAACATAAACTGTTTATTTTTCAAACAATTCATATGTGTAACATTTGTTCATAATTAAAATATTTAATTATATTTCGAGAATTATTTCATGGAGGTCAACCCTATGGGAAAATGTAAAATTCTTGGCATTGCACCTTATGCAGGCTTTAAAGCATATTTTGAAAACGCTATAAAAAAAAGGGAAAACATAGATGCCGATATATATTCTGTATCTCTTGACAGTGCCGTTGATTTAATAAAAACACTTGATTTAAACAAATATGATGCTGTAATTTCCAGAGGCCGTACTGGCAAAATGGTTCAGTCTGTAGTTGATATACCTTTTATCAATGTTGAGTTCTCCGGATACGATATTTTACGTGCCTTAAAACAAGCCCAATATTCAGGGAAAGAAAAAATAGCATTTGTGACTTTTTTTGATTTGCAGCAAAACGTAAAAATATTAAGCGAGCTTATGGAACTTAAAATTGATGTAATAACTCCATCCTCACCTGCCAACGTACAGGAAATGTCAGATATAATAAAAACTCTTTATGAAGAAGACATAAATCTTTTTATAGGTGATGGTGCATGTGTAGACTGTGTTGAAGAAGCAGGCATTAATGCCGAAACAATACTTATTACATCTGGAGAAGAAGCCATGGATAAAGCTCTTGATGAGGCTGTGGAGATTATTAAATATAAAAAAGACGCCCATGGGAAAAACTCATTTTACAAAACTCTTTTGGAGCAAAGTGATTTTTATATGGCTCTTTTTGATAAAGATAAAAACATAGTTTTTTCAAACCTTTTTGCTTTATCAGATGGATGCGAACTGCACAAAAACTTAAGAAGACATATTTCAAAAATTTTTTTAGACACAGAAATAAACTCCATAGAACACACACCATATTCTTCATATAAAGTTCATGGTAAAAAAATAACAATAAACGAAAACACAACTTATGTTATGTTTTCAATAAAAAAATCTTTTTCTCCAGCTGAGAAAAAGAACTTAAAATTTGAGACTGTTGATTTAAAAACAGCAAAAGAACATATATCCCTTATTTCAACAAGCGAAAGCCTTTCTGAAACATGGGATAAAATACAAACCTGGTCTACAACAAAAATGCCTATACTTATATATGGCGGAGCAGGTACAGGCAAAAAAACATTTGCTTATGCAGCATATTCCATAAGCAAATTTAATACCAACCCTCTTATTGTTATAGACTGCAGCAATATGGATTTAAAAACTCTTTCAATGCTTTTTGATGATGACAGGTCACCTTTATACGAAAACGACTACACTATATTGTTTAAAAAAATTAATCTTTTAAGCACAGACCTGCAAAACAAATTAAGCTATTATATAGCTAATACCATGCTTACATCACGAAATAAAATTATTTCCACATTTACAGGTGATGCTCAAAGCATGATATCAAGCAACAGCTTTTCAAAAGAGCTTTATCATCAATTGGCAGGAATACCTATATACATGCCTTCCCTTTCAGAAAGAGCAGAAGACATACCAACAATATGCCGTTCATTCCTTACAAATATAAATCAGCAGCTTCCTGTTCAGATAGTAGGCTTTGAGCAAGAAGCCATGGAATTGTTAAAAAACCACACATGGGAATATGGCATAACACAGCTTAACTTTATGCTTAAACAGCTTGTTCTTTTGAAAAAAGGACAGTTTATATCTAAAGATGACGTTTCAACACTTCTTACACAGTCTGAGTTTAAGCAAATCGAGCCAAAAAATTCTTTTATGATTGATACTTCAAAACCATTGGATGAAATTGTAATAGATATAATAAATATTGTTTTAGCAGAAGAAAAAAATAAACAAAGCAAAGCAGCAAAACGTCTTGGAATAAGCAGAAGTACCCTTTGGAAAAAACTGAATGGTTAATATTTGTAAAGTCAAATATCAACTGCCCTCCCAAATAGTTTTTTCCAGTTCGAAACAAAGAAACCTCTCCTTAAAAGGTCTTTGTTATATACCCCAAGAAAAGCATTCTTTTATCCCCAAAAAAGAATGCTTTTTTCTTTTTTTAATTTATGCCATATTTTTGCCCCTTCCAAAATATAATTTAAACAAATAAAAAAAGGAAATATGTTTTATGGAAAAAAACAATATATACGACATAATATCCCTTATAAAAAACCCTGTTTATTTCAATAACGACATGGAAAAATCAATATCCGCATTAAGAGAAGGTCTTGAAAACACATATACAAAAAAAATATACCAAATGGCAGAAACAGAAAAAGAGAAAGTAAATTCAGCCCCTCCAAGAGAAGTGGTGCTTTTAAGAGCAATTAAAAACTTTGCATCACCTGCATTTTGCCGAAATATAGATAATGCCATAAACATTATAAACACATTTACAATACTAAACTCAATAAATAACTCAATATACTCCCAAACACCATCTATAAACATGAAAAGCGATGAAAGCGGCATAAACTACTCACCAAAAACACTTACGGCAGCAGCTGACATACTTATGCTTATGGCTCTTACAAACAGACTATAATAAAAAAAACCATGTATTGAAATACATCAATACATGGTTTATATTTTTTAGCCTAAAACTTCAACAACTTTGCCATAAACCTTGTCTGCAATTTCAGCGCCTTCTTTAACCATAGCATTTACTTTTGCATTTGTTTCAGCTACATAAGCTTCATCGTTTATTGAGTTCATGTTTACAATTACGTTAAGGTTTGCACTGTAAAGAGCAGCCTTAAGCATCTGAACGCCACATCCAACGTCGCTTATAATAATCTTTGTTGAAATATCAACAAGCTCTTCCTGAATTTTAATAGCTTCATAAACATATTCAACCATTTTTACAGGGCCGCTTGCTGCTACCTTAAGGCAGCCCTGAAGAACTTTTTCTTTTTCTGCCTTTTCTTCGTCTGTGTTTGCAGGAAGACCATAAGCCTTTGATAATGGCTCAAAGTTTTCAGCATCTTCATCAATAAGAGCCATAAGCTTATTCATAAGGTCACAGCTTTTATCAATAATTTCCTGATGCTTTGCTTCCATACCTAAAAATTTCTTCTTGCCTATGGAGTAGTTAGCTACCATAGAAGCAAGAGCAGCACCTAATGAACCAGCAAGAGCAGCAACACCGCCGCCACCTGGAACAGGTTCTTTTGATGCAAGTTTATTTGCAAAATCTTCACATGTGCACTGTGAAAGCTTCATATGTATCAAATCCTTTTTTAATTATTTAAAATTTTACTTCTTACAGTACCAACATTTTTGCATACCACATAGCAAAGGGCAACATTAATTGGATACTGTATTATATTTTTAACAACTCTTACAACTGCAAAAAGCGCATTTCCATACATAATATTAAGCCATATAGGTGTAAGTATAAGATTAATTACAACTGTAGTTGTAAGCACTGCAAGTGCTACTCTTTTTAATGTAATCTGCTTTTTATAGAAAAACATTCCATATATAAAGCCTGAAAGCATAGTATTAAAAGTAAATCCTGGGAAGAAGAACCCATTTGGCTTAATCAAAAATGCCACTACGTCTGCAACACCTCCCAGTATAGCCGTAACTACGGGACCATAAAGCATCCCACCCACGGCAAGCGCCAAAAAGGCAAATGATATTTCAAGAGATGCACTTACTACAATCCTGAAATAATCAAGTATAATGTTCATTGCCGCAAAAAGAGCACTTCCAGTAATACTTTTAACCTTTTTAAGTTCCTTTGATGACTCGTTAATTGTTTTGATAAAATTCATGATATTGCCTCCTGTTTGTTATTAATTGTTTTTCGCCAACTTAATCAACAAAACGCATTATGCGTAGTGCAATATACTATTGTGGACCTTACCAACTGCCTCACTGCAACCATTTATGAGTTTGTCCGTCAACTACATAAATTCAAGTCACTCAGCCTATTGACAGCCCCAAGGTCTAAAGACGACAGGGCCGGATTATGACCGTACCGGAACACCCGCCTCCTCAAGTGAAAGTCATATTTAAGAAATATTCTTACACCATAGTACACCTTTGTCTTTTATTCAATTGTATTGGTTTAAAACTAACGCCTTCTCCATTCTAATTGTATATCCATGGAATGTCCATAGTTTTTTTAAAAATTCTATGCAAATTTATGCCATAATACAAATTTACTGAATTCCATTAAGCTGTTTGCAAGCTTTTACTACGTGCTTTGCAAGTACAGATGTTGTAACAGAGCCAACGCCTGCTGGTACAGGTGTAATCATAGATGCTTTGTCTACACATTCGTCAAATGCAACGTCACCGCAAAGTTTGCCTTCTGCATTTACGTTAATACCTACGTCAATTACAACAGCACCTTCTTTAATAAAGTCGCCTTTAACCATTTCAGCTCTACCTACAGCAGCTACTACAACTTCGTTTTCTCTGCATACTGCAGGAAGGTCTGTTGTACGGCTGTGGCAAATTGTAACTGTTGCGTTTTTGTCAAGAAGGAGCATAGCAAGTGGTTTACCTACTACCATGCTTCTGCCTACTACTGCAACTTTCTTGCCCTTAAGTTCTACACCATAGTGGTCAAGAATTTCTACACAAGCCTGGCTTGTACAAGGTGGGTAACCTGTTTTGTCGCCTTCAAATATTTTTTCTGCATTAAGTGGGTTCATGCAGTCGATATCTTTAACTGCATCAACTACAAACTTAATTTCTTCCATATCAAGCTGTTTTGGAAGTGGTCTGAAAAGAAGTATACCGTGAACAGATGGGTCATCATTTACAGCCTTAAGTTCTTTTACGAAATCTGCCTGTTCAATATCAACTGGAAGTTCAAGAACTTCTGCTGCAATACCGCATTTTTCCATTCTTGCAAGAGCACCTCTTTCATATGAAAGGTCGTCTTCTCTTGCACCAACTCTTACTATTTTAAGTTTTGGCATAATGCCCTGTGCCTTTAAAGCTTCAACGTCCTTCTGAAGTTCAGCTGTAATGGCATCTGCTACTGGCTTACCTTTTATAACCTGTCCCATTTATTTTCACCTCAAAGTATATTTTTTATAGTTTAGTGGAAAGGGTGCAGACAAATGTCTGCACCAAATAAAATCAAACTTACATAACTTACAATTATATATACCGCTGAAGGGTATAGGGAAACAATCTGTCAGCAAGTTTGCTAAAGCAAACTCCAGCCACAAGTGGCTGTCCCACCTTCTTGTGGGTACTAAGTTTCCCATTTTAATCCGCAGCCGAAATTCACTTTCGGCGAGGAAAATAGTGAGTTTCAAGGCAGTTTGCTGCCGCTGGAACTCATCTATTTATACCAAAATATATCTCGACAAAATCTTATTTTGTCGAAAGGGTGCAGACTAATGTCTGCACCCAGTATTTTTTGCACACAATATTAAATTGCGTTTTTAATTAGAATAAGCCTGAAATCTTACCGTTTACATCAACGTCAACTTTTTCAGCTGATGGAACTTTTGGAAGACCTGGCATCTTCATGATTGTACCTGTTAAAGCTACAATGAAGCCAGCACCTACTGATACAGTAAGGTCTCTGATTGTAATTCTAAAGCCTGTTGGTCTGCCAAGTTTTGTCTGGTCATCAGTAAGTGAGTACTGTGTTTTAGCCATACAAATTGGAAGGTTGCCCCAACCGTTCTTTTCAAATTCAGCAATAGCTTTGTTAGCTGCTGGTGAATAGTCTACGCCGTCAGCGCCATATACTTTTGTTGCAATAGCGTTGATTTTGTCTTTGATTGACATATCAAGGTCGTATACATATTTATGTTCTTTGTTAAGGTCGATAAGTTTAAGAACTTCTTCAGCAAGAGCCTTGCCGCCTTCGCCGCCTTTAGCCCAAACTTCTGAAAGAGCTACGTTTACGCCAAGTTCAGCACATTTAGCCTTAACAAGGTCAAGTTCAGCCTGTGTATCTGTTGGGAAAGCGTTGATAGCAACAACACATGGAAGACCATATACTGTTGTAACGTTTTCAACATGTTTAAGAAGGTTTGGAAGACCTTTTTCAAGAGCTTCAAGGTTTTCGTTGTTAAGGTCAGCCTTAGCAACACCACCGTTGTATTTAAGAGCTCTAACTGTTGCTACGATAACAACTGCCTTTGGTTTAAGACCGCTCTGACGGCATTTGATATCGATGAATTTTTCAGCACCAAGGTCAGCACCGAAACCGACTTCTGTGACTACATAATCAGCGATTTTTGAAGCCATCTTGGTAGCTATAACCCTGTTGCACCCGTCAGCGATGTTTGCCAAAGCATCACCGCGAATCA